>CALGGX010000331.1 GCA_937916025.1 uncultured Selenomonadales bacterium | reverse complement strand
CAATGTAGTCAATGTCCGCGCTCCTGGTTCCTCCAGCAACGCGGACATTGACTACATTGGCGCGGTCGAGATTACATCCGCGGATTCTCAGAGCGGCCAGACCTACGCCAGCACGACAGCAGACGAGAGCGCCCTGCTGATCTCCACCGACGCAGAGGTGACAATCAGCGACCCCTTAGTGACGAAGACCGGCGACTCTGACGGCGGCGACAACTGCAACTTCTACGGTCTGAACGCGGCGGTACTGGTGAAGGACGGCACGACGACCACGATCACTGGCGGCACAATCACATCCGACGCCAGCGGCGCAAACGGCGTCAATTTGATCAAACCGACAATCGCGCCCGCGAGTACGTCGCCGGAACCGCCCGTTGCCATGCCGGCATTGCCGAGCGGCGATACGAATACTTCCCCGTTCGGATATGCAATGATCGTCGTCTCGCATTTCGCCACAAAAATCGCGCGATAATCCTGCGCCGCCATCCGAACGATCGTCATCAAATCTTTTCGTATCTCGTCGATTGAAAGGTTCAAAAGCGCGGCGAGTTCGCCCAAGTGCGGCGTCAAGATCGGAATTTGCCTGCATTTTTTCAATTCGTCGATCCGACCGTTGAAAGCGAAGATCGCATCGGCGTCAATCACCAGCGGCTTGTCGACGGCGGCGGCGATTTTTTTGACGAGTTCACACGTTTCTTTCTCGCGTCCGAGCCCCGGTCCGAGCAATATCGCATCGAATTTTTCAGCGAGCGTGAGTATTTGATTGACGGCGTTATCGCCGCCCAAAATTCCGATCTTCGTTTCCTGAATCGGAACCGTCATGACTTCGGTCAATTTTGTCTCGAAAATCGAATTGAGACTTTCGGCGGCGGCGAGCGTAACGAGTCCCGCGCCGACCTTCAAAGCCGCCATCGACGCGAGCGACGCCGCACCCGTCATGCCTTTCGAGCCGGCAACGACCAGAATTTTTCCGCACGCGCCCTTGTGTACATCAATCGGACGTTCCGGCAGAAAAGTCTTTGCGAGTTCGTCGTCGATGAGTGTTTGATGAATGTCGTCGTTGAGCAATTGCGCGGGCAATCCGATATCGTCAATAATGAGTTCGCCGACTTGCGCCGCACCCGGGCAGATGAAATGTCCGATTTTCGGCAGCCCGAGCGCGACGGTGCAGACGGCCTTGACTGCAGTCTCGCCGATCTGACCGGTATCCGCCTCGACGCCGGACGGGATATCAATCGCAATGACGAGCTTGCCCGACGTGTTGATCAATCGGATCAATCGGAGCGCGTTCGGTCGAAGCGAGCCGCTGAAGCCGGTGCCGAGTACGCCGTCAATGACCGCATCGGCAAATCGCAATTGCACCTGCATTCGCTCCCACGCCCGATCGCTGTCGAGAGTCTGAAGCTCGACTCCCATCGCGCGGAGAACTTTGATCTGCACGTCGAGCGACGCGGAATGCCCGTTCCTGCCTTCAAGAATGAAAACCTTGACGCGCGCGCCGAGATTTGCGAGATATCGCGCGGCAACGAGCGCATCACCGCCGTTGTTGCCCGAACCGGACGCAACGCAAATCGTCTTTTTGTCGACGGGCGAGAGCACCCGCGCGACTTCCTTTGCCACACGATGCCCCGCGCTTTCCATCAATGACAATTCCGGCAATCCGTAATTCTCGATGACATTTTTCTCGATGCCGCGCATCTGATTCACCGGCGCAATTTTCAAGACTCTCACTCCATCATTCGTTTCTTTCGATTATATTTCATTTTTCATTGAGTTTCAAGGGCGATCATATTTCAATGATGCAAACCGCCGTCGCGTAAGTTTTCGAGTGACTCAACGACAAATGAATTTTCGCATCCGGCGAGACGAGCCGCGCGGCTTGATCGTACAGTCTGATGAAAGGCTGCCCGCTCTTGACATTGACGATCTCAACGTCCGTCAAATCCGTGACGATGCCCGTGCCGACTGCTTTGAAAAAAGCCTCCTTGCCGGCAAAACGCGCGGCGTAGGAGGCAAACTTGCTGTTGTTTCTGCTCTCGCAATAATTCTGTTCGAGCGGAGTGAAGACGCGATTGCGGAAGTGAGTGCGCTCGACCGCGCGTTTCACCCGCTCGATCTCGATGATGTCCGTTCCAATCCCGATGATCAACAGATCACTCCTTCATTGCCAAGCATACAATACCGTTTCACTCAATCGATTTGAATGATGTCTGACCGCAAAATTGTAATTCAATCCAAGTTCTTCAATCAATTTCTGAATACGGAACATATCAAACGCGCTGTGATAAATACAAATCGCCAACTTCGGACGATCCCGACGAAGAATTTTTTCCGCACCCCGCAACATTTCAAACTCCAAGCTTTCGATATCCGATTTTATGAAAGTGATCGGCTGATTGGCAAAATAATCGTCAAGCGAGATCACGTCAATCAAATTTCCGCTTTCTTCTTCGGCGACGGCAAACGAAAATCCGAATGAAGCTTGCCGTGCGCGTGTCACTGCCGTTGTACGTCCGACGCCTGCCGCAACGAGATTGATTTGATGTTCGTCAAGCACCCATTCTTCATTCAAACGACGCCGCCGCGCAGAGAGGGCTCGGAAAATACGCGAGTCCGGCTCGAAACAATAGATTTTGTCGAAAATGCCTTCGTGCATAAAAACATACTGCTCGAGTGTATCGCCGACATATGCGCCCGGATCGATGAAGACCTCATTTTTTGCATGATACTTGAACGGCGGAAACGCAAAATATTTACCGCCGGAGAAAGGCGTGATTCTCAACCCCCCCCTGTATTTCCATTGTTGACCCAAGTATTTTCCGGAGCCATGCGAATGTCAATCATCTTTGAATAAACCGAAACGGACTCGTCATCGTCAAAAGTTTCGGCGCAATGCATGATTTCTGTCGAATACAATGAAAATATGTAACCGTCGATATTGAGATGCGGCAAATCAAGCCGATCAAGTTTCCGAGAGACAGCCTGATTGACGGTTGCTTCAAGTGAGCAAATCAATACCAAAGCGTTTGATTTATCGGCAACATCTTCCGGTGCAATAACGTCAACGCCGTCGAAAATTTTCCCCTGCTTGCTTCGATCATTATCGAGATAAGCCTTCGGACGCAAGCCCATGGAATGCAAACCGTCAAGATAACAACGCGCCCATCCGCCGGTACAGTGAATATAAATATCTTTTGATTTCGGATCGAGCGCATCGAGTTTCGATTTAGCCGAATCAAGCGTCGATTTCAATTCGGATAAAATTTTTTTACGACTCATTATTGCGACTCCTTCATCATTATTTCGCGACCAGATCCGCTTCCGATTGAGATACGATGCCTTCATTCGGATTGAAGCGCAAACTCCGCGCGATCAGAATTTCAACGCGCCGATTGGTCTGCTTGCCTTCGGCAGTGTCATTGGAAGCGAGCGGACGATATTCGCCGTAACCGATTGCCGAAAAACGTGCCGGATTCAGATCCGAATTGATCGACAGCAAATATTTCATAAAAGTCAAGGCGCGTGTCGACGACAGCTCCCAGTTTGAAGGAAATTGCGCCGTGTTGATCGGATCGGTATCGGTGTGCCCGCTGATCAGAACCCGCTCCGGTACCGAGGCGAGCAAACCCGCCACGATAGGACCGATGCGTTGAGACTCCGGCACCAAATCCGCCGAGCCCGACGGGAATAACGCCTTCTCTTTGATGCGGATCATCAAGCCTTCTTCTTCGAGTTGCGTCGACAGTTGGTCTTCGAGATTGTTCTGTCGAATGTACTCTTCCAATTGCCGTTGAATGTCTTCGAGTGCCTGATTTTCTTGAATGAATGCCGCGTTGCCCTGATCTTCGCTCGAAATGAACTCGCGCTGACGACTCGGATTCGGACCGGCTTGGTCGAAGAACGACGGACCGCCCAAATTGAATGCCGAGGTGAATGCTTGAGCCAACAGCACCATCTTCGTCTGATCCGTCTGCGAGATCGCGAACAGCGCAATGAACAACGCCAACAAAAGTGTCATCAAGTCCGAGTACGGCAAAAGCCAAGCCTCGGACGCTTCTTCTTCGTGCGGTTTCGCCCGCTTTTTTCTCGCCATGGAATTTACCTCTCAAAACAATTGTCAATCAACCGCCGCTGCCCTTAATCGCATCGCGTTCGGATTGCGGAATGAAAACCATCAGTCGAGACTCGATTTGCGTGGGCGAGTCGCCTGCCTGCAACGACAGAATTCCTTCGATGATCATTCGTTTGTAGCCGACTTCTTCCGCCGATTTCAACTTCAGTTTGTTGGCGAACGGCAACCAGAGAACGTAACCGGTGAAGATGCCGAGGATCGTTGCAACAAACGCCGCCGCGATCGCGTGACCGAGCTCGTTGACGTCGTCCAAATGCCCGAGTGCCGCGATCAAACCGACAACCGCGCCGAGCACGCCCAGCGTAGGCGCGTACGTGCCCGCTTGCGTGAAGATCGATCTCGCTTCCGCATGTCGCGATTCCATAACCGACAGCTCTGCGTCGAGCACTTCTCCGACGAACTCCGGATCCATGCCGTCGATGACCATCGACAAGCCGTTGCGGAAAAACGGATCGGGGATATCGCCGACGCGGCTCTCGAGTGCAAGAATGCCTTCGCGGCGAGCCACTTGCGATAACTCGATGAACAGCTTGATCAGATCGGCGCGACTCTGATCTCCGCCGGCTTTGAACAGCAACTTCAGCAATACCGGCATTTTTTTGAGTTCTTCCATCGGAAATGCGTTGAACAGACAGGCAAACGTGCCGCCGATGATGATTAAGAATGCCGCGGGATTGTTAAACGCGGTGAGCGGCGCGCCCTTCAAAATCATGCCGACGAAGATTGACGCCGTTCCAAAGATGAGTCCGATTAGTGTGGATTTTTCCAAAACCGATTACCTCCTCCTGCGTCGAGGTTGTACATTTGTTTTTTTATTCAATGCCGCAAAAAAATTCCCTGCCGACTGAAAAAATAATTCGTAATTCGTAATGCGTAATGCGTAATTAATTTCAAATTCCAAATTTCTAATTTCAAATTCCGCATCCCTAATTCCTAATTACGAATTACGAATTACGCATTGCCTTTCAAATGTCGAGATTTTTGACGAGCAACGCGTTTTCTTCAATGAATTGTCTGCGCGGCGCGACTTGATCTCCCATCAAAACCGTGAACAATTCATCCGCTTCTGCCGCGTTTTCGACTTCAACCCGCAA
The DNA here is from genome assembly GCA_937916025.1 of uncultured Selenomonadales bacterium. The sequence continues at coordinate 4,122 of CALGGX010000331.1, read as the reverse complement.
CATCGTCCGCGTTGCCGGATCCATCGTCGTCTCCCATAACTGCTCCGGATTCATCTCGCCGAGTCCTTTGTATCGCTGAACCGTGATCCCGTCGCGCCCGACTTCTTCCAATTTCCGATTGAGCTCTTCGTCGCTGTAAGTGTACCAATGTTGCTTGCCCTTTCGGATCTGATAAAGCGGCGGTTGCGCGATGTAAACATGTCCGTGTTCGATCAGCGGCTTCATGTATCGATACAGGAACGTCAACAGCAGAGTTCGGATATGCGCGCCGTCGACGTCCGCATCTGTCATGATGATGATCTTGCCGTACCGACGCTTTGCGAGATCAAATTCATCGCTGATGCCGGTTCCGAACGCCGTGATCATCGTCCGAATTTCGGCGTTGGCAAAAATCTTGTCGAGCCGCGCCTTTTCGACATTCAAAATCTTGCCTCGCAACGGCAGGATTGCTTGAAAACGCCGATCGCGCCCCTGCTTTGCCGAGCCGCCCGCGCTGTCACCCTCGACGAGATAAATCTCTGCACGATCGGGATCTTTAACGGAGCAATCGGCAAGCTTGCCCGGCAACGACGAAACTTCCAGCGCATTTTTTCGCCGCGTCAATTCGCGAGCCTTCCGCGCGGCTTCTCTCGCTCTCGACGCCATAATCGCTTTTTCGAGAATCTGTTTCGTAACGGCAGGATTTTCCTCAAAAAATTCGTTTAAACCTTCCGCCGCAATCGCCGCGACAATCGTACGCACTTCCGAATTGCCGAGTTTGGTTTTCGTCTGCCCCTCGAATTGCGGCTCGCGCACTTTCAGACTGATCACCGCCGTCAAACCTTCGCGAACGTCTTCGCCCGTCAATGTCGAGTCCGAGTTTTTCAATATGTTATGCCGCTTTGCAAACTCATTCGCCACACGCGTCAATGCGATTTTGAAACCCGCGAGATGCGTGCCGCCCTCTTCGGTGTTGATGTTGTTGACAAAGCTGTAAATGTTCTCTTGATAGCTGTCGTTGTATTGAACGGCAATCTCGACGAGCGTATCGTCTTTTCTGCCGTTGAAATAAATCGGAACGGGATTGAGTTTTTCCTTCTTGCGATTGAGATGCTCGACGAAAGATCGAATGCCGCCGTCGAAATGGAATGTTTCGGATTTCTTCTCCGCGCGCTCGTCCGACAACGTGATCGTTATGCCCGGATTCAGAAATGCCAATTCGCGGAGCCGATGTTTCAGCGTATCGTAATTGAATGTCGTCACGGGGAAAATCTCGCCGTCGGGGCGGAACGTAACCGTCGTGCCCGTCTTTTCCGATTCGCCGATGATTTCCAGCGGCTTAATGACATTGCCGCGCTCGAATGCAATGCGATATATTTTGCCGTCGCGCCGCACTTCAACATTCATTGAACTCGACAACGCATTGACGCACGACACACCCACGCCGTGCAAACCGCCGCTCACTTTATAGCCGCCGTTGTCGCCGAATTTTCCACCCGCATGCAACATCGTCAGCACGACTTCGACGGCGGGCTTGCCGCTCTCATGCATGTCGACGGGGATGCCGCGCCCGTTATCGCTGACCGTGATCGAATTGTCGGCGTGAATTGCCACGCTGATTTCGTTGCAATAGCCGGCGAGTGCCTCGTCAATCGAGTTGTCGACAACTTCATACACCAGATGATGCAGACCGCGCTCGGAAGTGGAGCCGATATACATGCTCGGACGCATCCGAACCGCTTCGAGCCCTTCGAGAATTTGTATCTGATCGGCGGCGTATTCGCCCTTGACTGCCGTAACCTCCGCGCTTTCGATATCGCGACTCAATTCGATTTCGTCTTCGTCATCATCAGAATCTTCCTCGGGGATATGCGCCGGAATTTCTTCTTCTTCATCGTCATCGTCAACGAATTTTTTATCGTCGTTCAAATTCATGTCTCCCTTCAATCAAAAATCGTCGGCATACAGCGGCAAATCAAATCGCAATCGCCGCATCGTCCGGCGAATGATCTCGTCATTCAATTGATCGGGCGGCAACTGCCGATATATCATCACCAGCCGTTTAATCTGTCGCCGATCGCTTAATTTCAATGAACCGGCCAATGCCTGCACGAGCGACGAGCGAATGCCGGCCACCGTCTCCGGAAGGCACCGCCCGATCATGTGCGGCATTTTTGCCTGCATCTCGCGGTAAATTTCGGCGAATTGCAACCACGGAGCCTCGCGAATGATCAAACCGATCTGCCGTCGAAATTCTTCGAGTTCTTTACGCTCGCAATCGATGCAAAGCGATTCATTCGGCGGAACGAGCAACTCACACTTCGCGCATTTATGCCAACCGTGTTTTTCTCGACATTTTCTCAATCGCCAACGGCTGATCGACGTTTGCAAAATCATTGCCTGCAACTTCTCGTCATATTCCGCCGGAATTTGCTTACGAACTTCGTCAAGCTCCCCGTCCGTCAATTGAATGTTCGGCATGTCGTTTGCAATGATCTCGTTCGGCGTCAGCTCGTCCGAATCAACCGATTGTTTTTTCGGCGCGGAAATTCTCGGTTCGCGGCTCAACAGAATTTCGTCAATCAATTGACATTCTGCCGCCGCGTTGAGCTTTTTGATGATCTCCGCCTTCCGAAATTGAAATTCTGTCTTCCAAGGCGCGCTGTTGATGTAAACGAACAGCGTCTTGCGATCAATCCGCGACGGCAGCACGTTTTTTGCGATTGTCTCGCCGACCGTTTCCTGCCATCGAAAAAAAAGCGCGTGCCGCAAATACTGAATGTAAAAATCTTTGCCGAGTGCCTTCAATGAACTTTTGAGCGCGGCTTCGGCGGTCGTAAACATCGTTTCACCTCGCAGTGATGACGGCGTTGTCAACGTTGAAGACGGCAACATCGATTGCAATGTTGATCGGAAATTCTTCGGCGGCGGTTATGAATGTTTGTATCCGATTTCGGCTCAAAAATTCCAGCAATTGATTGCGCCGCGCGGCGTCGAGTTCACTCATCACGTCGTCGAGCAGAAGGATCGGATACGTGCCCGTCTCTTCATTCAAAAATTCGAGCTCGGAGAGTTTGAGCGAAAGCACTGCCGTACGTTGCTGCCCTTGCGAGCCGAAGATACGAAGCTCCCGATCGTTGACGAAGAATTTCAGCTCGTCGAGATGCGGACCGAGTGTCGTCGAGCCGCGCAAAATATCCGCCGCATCGAGTTCATTCAGCTTGTTATGATAACGCGCGGCAAGCGTTGATGTCAAGCCGCTGTCGAATTTTAAATCGCCGAAACCGCGCGCCTCGTATCGTATCGACATTTCTTCGCGTCCGCCCGATAATTTTTTTTGAATTTCGGACGCGAGCCGACTCAACTTCTCGACGACTTCCAATCGCTTCAAAACGATCCGCGCGGCTGAATTTGCGAGTTGCTCGTTCCAGAGCGCGAGTCCCTTGCTCGAAACTTCGCCGTCTTTGATTTTTTTCAACAGCGAATTTCTTTGCGCGAGCACTCGATTGTAAGTCAGGAGCTCGGCAAAATAAAACGGCGACGCTTGCGAAATTTCGGCGTCGAGGAAGCGGCGGCGGGCGGCGGGCGCGCCTTTGATCAAAAACAAATCTTCCGGCGAGAAGTAAACGACATTCAATTTCCCGATCAACTCTCGGATTTTGATCGGCTGCTCGTTGAAAAACAGCCGCCGATTTTTTTGCCGATTGAGCTCGAAGGCGAGCGACTGCTCGACGCCGAATTTTTCAAAGACGATCCGAACGACGGCTTCGGTTTGCTCCCAGCGAATGAGCTCGGCGTCTTTCGAGGCGCGTTGCGAGCGTCCGAGCGCGGCATATTCCATCGACTCGATCAAATTCGTCTTGCCCTGCGCGTTGCGTCCGAGGAAAATGTTTATCGCCGCGTCAAGCTCCAAATCCAGTTCGCCGAAATTGCGGAAGTTGCTGAGGAAAATTTTCGCGGCATTCATTGCGTGCGGAGCGGCGTGATTATGTAGATGAAACTGTCGTCGTCGAGCCCGCGAATGTCCACCGGCGACAGCGCCTGATTCATCCCGATTTTGAGCTTGCTGCCGCCGATTATTTTCAGCGCGTCCTGCAGGTAGTTGACGTTGAACGCAATTTCGATGTCATTGCCGCTGATTTC
>CALGGX010000330.1 GCA_937916025.1 uncultured Selenomonadales bacterium | reverse complement strand
GTGCGCTTCGCTTCCGCCGCTTCCATTCGACTGATGTAGCCGTACTTTACCATCTGATCGAGCACGACCGCGCGGCGTTCTTTGGCGGCATCGAGATTGTTGAAAGGCGAGTAGTAGTTCGGGCTCTTCGGAATGCCGGCGAGCATCGCGCATTCCGCCAAATCCAAATCCTGAACGTCTTTTCCGAAATAGGTTCGCGCCGCCGCCTCCACGCCGTACGCGCCCTGACCGAAGTAGATCTGATTGAGGTAGAACTCGAGAATTTCGCGTTTGGTATATTGCTTTTCGAGTTGCATCGCCAAAAACATTTCTTGAATTTTGCGTTGCATCGTGCGCTCTTGAGTAAGATACGCGTTTTTCGCGAGCTGTTGAGTGATCGTCGAGCCGCCTTCGGATATTTCATTGCTGCGGAAATTCGCCCACGCCGCTCTCAAAAGCCCGCGCGGGTCGACGCCGTTGTGCTCGTAAAACCGATTGTCCTCGACGGCAATGAACGCATACTGAAGCGGCAACGGTACATCGTCGAGCGAAACCAACAGCCGATTTTCGGTCGCGTGAATGGTTGCGATCTCGTTGCCCGCCGAATCGTAGATTTGAGAAGTTTCCGGCGGCAAAATGTCGTGCACCAAATCCGCCTTCGTGTTGATGCGCGCGGTGACGTAGCCGATGCCCGTGCCGATTGCCATCATCAATATCAGAATGATCGTGCCGATGACGATGTATTTCGTTTTAAACTTGGAAGATTTCGCGGGCGGTTTTGCCGCTTGAGTTTGCTCTTGCGTTTGATTGTCGGGACTGCTTGACATGACGCTCCTCCTTTACTCTGCCGCGCCTAATTGTATCACAGCCTTTTTCAATCGTCGACAAGGAATTTAAAAATTGATCATCTCGTGTTGTTTCGACAAGGCTTCGAGCCAAATGCTTTTGAGCGGCACGTTTTTCTCCGACGCGAGCCGTTTGCAATCTTCATATTCCGGCGTGATCGAAACGATCTTGCCGTCAAATGCACTGACTTTGCAAGAGACTTCTCCGTAGGACGTTTCGACTTTTGCCATGCGCCGCTCCGCTTCCAATCGCCGATCGACGTTGATGATCCGAAGTCCGAGCGTCGTCGTCTCCTCGAAGATGATCTTTGCGCACGCCGCTTCATGATCGCTGTCGACGAGTACAGTCAATGTATGCGCCGGACGACTTTTCTTCATGTAAATCGGCGTCGTCCACACGTCGAGCGCGCCGACTTCCAACAGTCGATCGTAGAGATAACCGTAGATTTGCGGATTCATATCGTCGATGTTGGTCTCGAGTTTCATCAACCGACGCTCTTTCGGACTGTCGAAACTGCCGAGATAAACGCGCAAGACGTTTGGAATGTCGAGATCGTAAGTGCCCGCGCCGTAACCGATCTTCTCGACGTCGAAATCCTCCGGCAACTCGATCGATTGAGTCGCGAGCG
>CALGGX010000329.1 GCA_937916025.1 uncultured Selenomonadales bacterium | reverse complement strand
GGAAGGCAAGTCGATTTTGTTCAAAGGCTTTGCGGGCGTCGATGCAATTCCCATCTGTCTGAACACGCAAAATGTCGACGAGATCATCAACACGATCAAATTGATGGCACCGTCGTTCGGCGGCATCAATCTCGAAGATATCAAAGCTCCGGAGTGTTTCGACATCGAAAACGCACTGAAGGAAGCAATCGACATCCCCGTCTTCCATGATGATCAACACGGCACGGCGATTGTCGTTTCGGCGGCAATGATCAACGCGCTGAAACTCGTCAACAAGTCGTTTGACTCGATCAAGATCGTCGTCAACGGCGCGGGCGCGGCGGGCATGGCAATCACGAAACTGCTCCAGCGCATGGGCGTCAACGACGTAATTCTGTGCGACTCGACCGGCGCGATCTATGAAGGGCGTCCGAAGGGCATGAATCCCTACAAAGATCAAATCGCGGCGATCACGAACAAAAACAAAGAGCAGGGGCAATTGACAGACATCATTCACGACGCGGACGTGTTTATCGGCGTATCGAAAGCCGGATTGATGACAGAAGAAATGGTTCGGAAGATGAAGCCGAATCCGATCATCATGGCAATGGCAAATCCGACGCCGGAGATCATGCCGGACTTGGCAAAAAAAGCAGGTGCGCGCGTCGTTTGCACCGGACGTTCGGACTTCCCGAATCAAGTCAACAATCTGCTCGCCTTCCCGGGCATCTTCCGCGGCGCGCTCGACGTTCGCGCGACCGACATCAATGAAGAGATGAAGATTGCGGCGGCTTATGCGATTGCGTCTCTGATCAGCGAAGACGAACTCGATGAAGAACACGTGATCACGACGCCGTTCGACAAGCGCGTTGCTCCGCAAGTGGCGGCGGCAGTGGCTCGCGCGGCAATCGAATCCGGCGTGGCGAAGAAGAAAGACATTACGCCGAAGCAGGTCGCCGAACATACGCGTCAACTGCTCGGTCAATAAAAAAGCGCGCCGTCCGCGCGGAGAGAGGATCAACGCGCTTATGATCGACATCGACGATTGTGATCGGAAGTTGTCGATCGGAACTGTTGATTGAAGTTGTCGACGTAACGGCGTTGATCATTTTTGGAGGGGTGTTGCCCCTCCTTTTTTTTTCTTTATTCTTCGATCGGATCGTCGAAACCGATCAGCCACGTCGCTATGAATCCCGCAGCGTATGCCGTCAACAATCCGACGAAGTAGACGGCGATATTATTCGTTGCCGCCGAGAGCGGAATGCCCGAGATGCCGAGCGTCGCCGCTCCGACCATGAACGACGCCTGCACCGCGCCGCCGAACATGCCGAAGATGCTCTTGGAATACTTTGCGGTATTGAAGTCCTGAAAGGCCTCTCGTCCTTCGCGGCGTTCCTCCGTTACAGAGAGCTTCACCATTTTGTCTACGCGGTAGTGCTTGATTTTCTCATCAGCAGAATCATAGCCCACCAGATAGTAATACTCATCGTCCCACAGAAGGCTCCAGGGACTCACCTGATACCACGCACCGTCATGCCGCAGCTCCGGATCCTTTTTCACATTCCAATTGAAGTATTGAAACCGCACCTGCCGGTTGCTGCGGATGGCCTCATGGAGCTGGTCAACGGTGTAGTAAATACTTTCGTTCATACTTTTGACGCGCCCGGAGATCAGCACCTGACGGTGGAGGTGGGTGGCATCATATTTGCTGACGAGCCCCTCCAGCTTTTTGATCAGGTCGCGGGACTTGCTGGCCGAGATAAACTTCGCGCTTTGGACGGAGTCCACCAGCAGCTTCAGCTCCGGAAGCTGGAATTTCGATCACCAATGTGATAGTACACGTTCCGTCCGCGCCGTTCACTGATGACATCATAACCATAGTCCTTTAGCGCCTGCAGGTCGGTATACAGCGTCTTCCGCTCAACCTCAACCTTATGATCAAGCAAACGTGCAGCGATCTCTTCCAGTGTCAGCGCATGCTCATCATCCGTTTCACGGCTCAGAATCTGTGCAAGATAAAGCATTTTCTGTTTCTGGTTCTCGCCTTTTGCCATGGCTGATACCTCCACATCTGTTATAACTCTATATTACCATATGCTTTGGCGTAACGGAAGCGAAAATGCCGAAAAATTCTTTTAAATTTGCATTTCGAGTCCAAAAAAATTCCTTTGTCGTTTGTATAATGATTACAGACTCAGACATAGGAGGATTCCAAAATGGGTATTTTCGATAAGCTTTTTGACTTCAATCACGATGGACATGCAGATGCCTTTGAAACCACGCTGGGTTTCATGATGATGGATGAAATGGAGCAGTCCGGCAATCACCCAGGTTCGGATCTGGACGACCCGACCGCCGATGACCCTACTCTGAG
>CALGGX010000328.1 GCA_937916025.1 uncultured Selenomonadales bacterium | reverse complement strand
GCAATGGCTCGAGTGGGCTTACGAAAACGACATTCATCCGTGGATCATCGACTACATCACGCAACGCCCCGATCATCTGTTCAGTGAGCCGCCGAAGACTGAGGAGCCGTACTCGACGCCGCGCTCGTGGCATATGTTGAGCGACGCGCTTTACGAGTTCGGAGCCGGTCGGGAGGACAGTAAACTCTCGATCGAAATGCTGCGCGTGCTTACGTACGGTTGCATCAGCGCAAAGCACGCCGGAATGTTTATCGCCTTTACGAAAACCGTCGGCAACAAGTATCTGCTCAATGCAATCATCAAGGGCGACGCGCATTGGTCGAGCAAACCGGAAGATCGAGACATTCTGTATTTCCTCGCGCAATCGTTTCGAGCAAAACTACTGCACGAATTGCCGAAGAAGAAGACCGAGCTCAATCGCGAGACGCAATATCTCACGCATCGCGCGAAGGCTTTGATCAAGCAGTTGTCCCAGATCAATTACGAGCTCGCGCAAATGATCGTCGCTTCGGACGAGAACGACGAAGTTCTCCCGACGTGGTTTATGGTCGAGATCGTTCGCGATCTGCCGCGTCTCGCGTCCGATGTCAATCGCAGTGCTTGAGGCGATCGGGCATGGCGAAAAAACAATCGAAGGCGGAACTCAATAAGAAAACTCTCTGCCGCAGAAATCTCAAGGCGGGGTTTGAATTGCTGAAGAAAGGCAATCTCTTTCGCAATTTCGATGCGGACGATTACATAAAGACCGGCGAATTTTGGCATCACTTTGAAAAGACCGGTGCGGCGGTCGTCAAATTCGAGAAGTCGAGGTATCGTTGGATACCGGACGAGAAGATTTTTCTGAACGAAAACTTGTTGCTGAAGCCGGAAGAATGGGAATATGTGATTGCGCATTGCCTGTTGCACTTTGCGTTCGGACATTTCGACGCGGAAAAAATGCCGGGCTTTGAAGATATCGATGAGAAGGGCGAGCGATATTGGAAGGTCGATTGCGATACACGGCTTTGGAATTTCGCCTGCGACATTTACATTTCAAAATTCATGTCCGATCTGAAATTGGGCAAGCCGCTTCACGATTCGATCGACGCCTATCTCGAGTCGACGTCCGACGAGCGCGTCATTTACAATTATCTCATCAATCATCGAAACTTCGCCGAGCAATTTTATTTCGGCACGGGCAGTCGCGGAGAAGCGGATATGCTCGGGCTCGACAAACCGATCGTCTATGATGCGTCGAAAAACGAGAGCAATCATTTCGCGGCGGTGTTTGCAACTCAATTGGCGCGGACGGTTTCGCGCACGGTCGTCGAAGTCGGAGGGCATTCGATCGGAGACGATAAAAATACGTCGCCCGCCGTCGAAGCCGCGCAATGGTTTGTCAATCATTATCCGTTGCTCGGAGGTTTGGCGGCGGGGTTCAAGATCATCGAGAATTGGGAGTATTGCAATCGGAATGAGATTTCGATCGCGGCAATCGACGTGCCGGTCGCGGAGATTTATGTCAATCCCGCCGCCGGACTTAAGCGAGATGAATTGCGTTTCGTGCTCGCGCATGAATTTTTGCATGCCGGACTGCAACATCACGAGCGTTGTCAAGGGCGCGATCCCTACCTGTGGAATATCGCCTGCGATTTCGTCATCAACGATTGGCTCGAGCAAATGCAGGTCGGAGAAATGCCGGCGGGCGTGTTGCATGATAAGGAGCTTCGCAATCAATCGGCGGAAGAAATTTACGATCGCATCGTCGTCGATCTCAAAAAATATTCCAAGTTGCTGACATTGCGCGGCTACGGCAAGGGCGATATCATTGCAGGTAACGGCAAGATTCGGCATGCGGCGTCGCTCGACGATTTTTACAAAAGTGCATTGCAAAACGGCTTGGAATATCACAATCAATTCGGGCGCGGTTTGATTCCGGCAGGTTTGATTGAAGAAATTCGCGCGCTGTCGATGCCGCCGATTCCGTGGGATGTGGAGCTCGGCAAGTGGTTTGACGTGCACTTCGCGCCGCTCGACATGAGGAGGACGTATGCGCGTCCGAGTCGACGTCAAGGCAGTACGCCGGACATTCCCCGCCCGCGCTTGGTTGTCGGCAACGAAGCCCGGCAAGATCGCACGTTCGGCGTCGTCGTCGACACGTCCGGCTCGATGAACGCGAAATTGCTCGGTTATGCGCTCGGGGCGATTGCGAGTTACTCGGCGGCGAAAGATGTGGCGGCGGCGCGCGTGATTTTCTGCGATGCAGAGGCTTACGATGAAGGATATCTCGCGCCGGAGGATATTGCGGGCAGAATTGCGGTCAAGGGGCGCGGCGGAACGGTTCTTCAACCGGGCGTCGATCTGCTTCTCAATGCGAAGGATTTTCCGAAAGACGCGCCGATTTTGATCATCACGGACGGTTGGATCGAGGACGATCTGAAAGTTCGGCGGGAGCATGCGTTTCTCATTCCGCGCGGAAGGCATCTGCCGTTCAGAGCGAAGGGCGAAGTGTTTTACTTCGAGAAAGCCGATTGATTTTATGATTGGAAATATTTTTTTGAGTGCGTTGACGAGTGTTGCATTATCGATCGTCGGCTCGCGTTGGATCGATCGGCTGTACGCTCGAGAAGATGCGCCGATCGAATTTCCGAACGAGATCGCCGCGCGGAAAAAATTTCGGCTGCCGCTTCTCTCGATCGGAACGTTCGTCTGTCTGATCTGCATTGCGGATCGATCGCTTCTCGAGATTTTTTATCTCGCGATTGCGTCATTCTTACTGCTGTTGATCACGACGACGGACTTTGAGCAGTACGTGATCTTCGATCGAATGACGTTGCCGCTCGCAATTGTCGGTCTGCTCGCGACGATCTCATTGCAATTGCCGATCGAGGATCGATTGCTTGCGGCAGTGCTCGGCGGCGGCGCGTTGTTTGCGATTGCGATCATCACTCGCGGCGCGCTCGGCGGCGGCGATATCAAATTGATCGCGGCACTCGGATTGTGGTTGGGAACGACTCGATTGCTTGACGTGATTCTCTTCGGCTCGATTGCGGGAGGAGTCGCGGCGTTGATCATGCTCGCGACAAAAAAAATGAACCGTCGCGATATGATCGCTTACGGTCCGTACTTTGCACTGACGGCGTTGTATTTTTTGATCGCTCAGCCCCAATAGCCCATGGGGATTTCGGAATTGCCCGGAGTAGTCGGCATGTCGAGTTTCGTCGGGAAAATTTCCATAAAACGTCATTGCCGATGCCTGCGCCGTAAAAATGTTTAATCCCGTCAAGTGCGAGCGAATTCGCTTGACGTATTCCTAAAAGTCAGCCCCAGTAGCCGAGATTGATGTCTTTTTTGAAGGGATAACAAGGCATGTCGAGCGACGTCGGATAGAATTTTTGCGATTTGACGAATTTGTAATCCGAACGCCGAAGATACGTGCCCTCAATCGTGTCGGGCAAGACCAAGCCGCCGCGCACAATATGTTTGCTGTAATTATTTGCATGCACGTGAACGAGCTGATGCGTGGCATTGAGTTTGTCGAGAGCCATGCCGATGAAGTTTTCGTAATCAATCGTCGTTAAGCAATGCAACTCGAAAACAATCTGCTTGAATTGCCTGAGCGTATCAATTCCAATGTGTTGCAAGATGCCGTACTCCGCGCCCTCGATATCCATTTTGAGGATCATGTCATGTTCGTCGCCATGTCCGTTTTGCTCGATGATTGTCGGCAATGTTTCCAAGTCCGGATAATTCGGATCGAGTTGTCCGATCAAACCTTTCTTGAACCAATGAAATTTCGAATGTTCCTTCGGCAGAGCATCGATCGTATGATCGTACATGAAGATATCGAGACCGCGTTCAGCCATATCTTCATCCCACGAAACGTCGCGATTGATGCCGCCGCTGTAAGCAATTTTGATGCCGTCAAAGTCATCCAACATAATATAGCCGCCATCATACGGACGCCCGACGCGAATAAATTTCGGATTCGGAATGTCGACATCCATCACGACAAAACGCGAGCGAATGCGTTTGACAAATGCCGCTTCCGCCATCGTCTGCAACATTCCAAGCATATGCATTTCGGTTTGTTGATCCATTTTTTCTCCTCAATTTAAACATTATTCATCGAAACAAACTTCTCGCCGTACGACATCGCGAGCTTTTCTCGCAAGCCCGCGTATTCGTCGAGGTTTTTTTGATTACGCATGAAATTCTCCGCCGCCTCGCGCGCTTCTGTCAACAGATCGAGATCGCGAAACACGTCCGCAATCTTCAGATCCGGCAAACCGTGTTGCGCCTCGCCGAAGAATTGACCGGGACCGCGCAATCGCAAATCCTCTTCCGCCAATTGAAAGCCGTCCGATGTCGTCTCCATGATATCGAGCCGCTCTTTTCCGACGTCACTCTTCGTGTCCGAGATCAAAATGCAGTACGACTTCTCGCCGCCGCGCCCAACGCGTCCGCGCAATTGATGCAACGTTGCCAAGCCGAATCGATCCGCGTGCTCGATCACCATCACCGACGCGTTCGGCACGTCTACCCCGACCTCGATCACCGTCGTCGATACCAGCAATCGTATCTCGCCGCTCCGAAATCGCTCCATCACTTCGTCTTTTTCCTTCGACTTCATTCGTCCATGCAACAATCCGCAATCGACATTGGCAAAAAAGCCGGTACTCAATTCGTCGAAGACTTCTTCCGCCGAGCGCACATCTTCGAGCATTTCGCTCTCGCTGTGCTCGATCAGCGGACAGACGACATACGCCTGCCGTCCCGCGTCGAGCTCGTCCATCACGAATTCGTACACGCGCCGACGATTGAACTTGCGTTTGACTTTCGTAACGATCGGCTTGCGCCCGGGCGGCAGTTGCTTGATCTGCGAAACATCGAGATCGCCGTAGACCGTCAAAGTCATCGTGCGCGGAATCGGCGTCGCCGTCATTACCAACATGTCCGGCTTCCGCTCCGATTTTTGTTCCAGCACGGCGCGTTGCGTCACGCCGAAGCGATGTTGTTCGTCCGTCACGACCAGCCCCAATTGTTTGAACTTCACATCTTCCTGAATCAGTGCATGCGTTCCGATCACGATATCAAATTCGCCGTTTGCGATCTTTTCGTAAGTTGCTTCGCGCTTTTTTTTCAAACGCGTCACTTTACCCGTCAACAATCCGATCTTCATCCCGAGCGGCTCGAGCAGTGCGCCGAATTTCAAAAAATGTTGCGTCGCGAGAATTTCTGTCGGAGCCATGAACACGCCCTGATTGCCGCTCTCAACCGTCTTTACGAGCGCGAGCATTGCAACCGCCGTTTTTCCGCTCCCGACGTCGCCTTGGATCAATCGGCGCATCGGACGCTCACTCTCCATATCCGAGATCACCGCACCGAGTGCTTTGTGTTGATCGTCCGTCAATTGAAACGGCAGAGAATTGAGTGCCGCCTGCATTAAATTGCCGTTCGCCTTGTGTCGAATGCCGAGTTGATCGTCTTGCGTCTGCTTTTTGATCAGCAACAGTCCGCACTGGATAAAAAACAATTCTTCAAACGCGAGTCGATGGCGCGCTTGCGAAACTTCGTATCGACTCTCGGGAAAATGGATCGAGCGCATTGCGTCGTCGAGCGGCACCAATTCATGATCTTCGACAATCTTCGGCGGCAGAGTCTCTTTGAGCGGCGGCATTCGATCGAGCAACGTGCGCATCGCCGTGCGGAAGAATTTCTGATTGAGGTTCGCCGTCGAATCGTAGATCGGAAAAATGCCGAGGCTCGGATCTTCATCCTCGTCGAGCACGTCAAACGTCTGCACTTGTATCGACAGATATGCGCCGGTACCGTAACTCTCGGTCACTTTGCCCTTCACGACGAGTTTCATGCCCGTCGCGAGTTTTTTCATCAGATACTCTTGATTGAACCATGTCAATTGGACGTAATCGAAATCGTCTTCGAGGAAGGCGTTGATGATCGCCAAATTGCCGCGCACCCGACGCAGTGTCACATTCGACAGCCGTCCGACGATGACTGCAACTTCTCCGACAATCAGATCGCCGATTGCGTTGACGGTGCGTTCGTCTTCGTAATCGCGCGGGTAATGCGTGAGGAAGTCGTAGAATGTATGAATGCCGAGTTTGTTGAGAGCCGCCGCGCGCCGAGGTCCGACGCCTTTCAAGTACATTATATCGTCCGAGAGCCTGAAAATGCCCATCAATTCTCTCCTTTCTTGAATCCAAAAATTTTTTCGCCGTCGACGTTGGAAAAAACATTCGCCTCGACATTGAAAACCGCGCGGATCAATTTCGGATCGATCACGATCGAAGGCGCGCCGCGCGCAACAATTTTTCCGCCGCCGATCACGATCGCTTCGTCGCTGAACTCAATCGCATGATTAATGTCGTGCAAGACCGAGATGATCGTCATTTGACATTTCCGATTGACTTCGCCGATAAGCTCCATGACTTCGAGTTGATGCGAAATGTCGAGATAAGTTGCGGGTTCGTCGAGCAACAGGATTTTCGGACGTTGTGCGAGTGCCATGGCGAGCCACGCGCGTTGTCTCTCGCCGCCGGAGAGAGTAGAGACTTGCCGCGCGGAGAATTTTTCGACGCCGGTGAATTGCATTGCCTGCTCGATTGCATCGCGATCTTCTTTCGGATTGCCGCTCGAAAACAGTCGTTGATGCGGAAACCTGCCATAGCTTGTCAATTGCCGCACGGTGGTATCGATGGGAGCCTCGCGTTCCTGCGGCAGAATTGCGATCGACTGCGCGATCGATCTTCGCCCGATCGATCGAATGTTTTGATTGTCGAGCGTGACCGTGCCGGTGAATTTTTCATTGAGCAGACAGAGAATTCGCAGCAGAGTGGATTTGCCCGCGCCGTTCGCGCCGATAATTGCGGTGCGTTTGCCCTCGGCGAATGAATGAGAAATGTCGTCGAGGATTTTTTTGTCGCCGATCGCGAATGAAATGTTTTCAATCGTCAACTTCATAGTTCTCGCCTCAAGAGATACAGGAAGAACGGCGCGCCGAGAATTGCCATCAAAATGCCGACCGGCAACTCTGTCGGTGCAAAAATCGTCCGCGCAAAAGTATCGCTCGCCGTCACGACCGCTGCTCCCAATATCGCCGAAGTCGGCAATAAAAATCGATGATCGGAGCCGATCAACAGCCGCGCGGAATGCGGAACGATCAATCCCACAAAGCCGAGCAATCCGACGACGCAAACCGCGCTTGCCGCGAGTAATGCCGCAACCGCCGTCATCAAAGTCCGAACGAGATCGACGCGCAGACCGAGTCCTTTGGCGACTTCATCACCGAGTTGCAGGATATTGAGATGTTTTGCGCCGATGAAGGCGAGAATCGATCCGACGATCGCATACGGCAGAATGAGCTCGACGTGGTTCCATGATCTCGCCGAGAGTCCTCCGACCATCCAAAGCAGCGCGCCGTGTACCCGATCGCTGTAGAAGATCAGCATTGCGGAAATGCCCGCGCCGAGAAATGCGCTTACCGCAACTCCGGCGAGAATCACTCGGATCGGACGAATGCCGTCCTTCCATGCGAGAACGTAGATCAGAAGCGCGGCGAGCATTGCGCCGACAAATGCCGACGGCGTGCTCAGCAATCCCGAATCGCT
>CALGGX010000327.1 GCA_937916025.1 uncultured Selenomonadales bacterium | reverse complement strand
AGTCCCGCCAGTGCCGCCGTCAGTAATTTTTTCTTCAACTCAATCACCTGTTGCCGTACATTTTATCGTAATACTGTTGATATTCGCCGCTGATGATCTTCTGCCACCAGGCTTGATTGTCGACGTACCAATCGATCGTCTTTTTGATGCCGTCCTCGAACTTCATCTTCGGCTTCCAACCGAGCTCGTGCTCGATCTTTGACGGATCGATCGCGTAGCGCAAGTCGTGCCCCTTCCGATCGGTTACAAACTCAATCAGCGACTCCGGTTTGCCGAGAATATGCAGGATCGTTTCGACGACGTCAATATTCGCGCGCTCGTTATGCCCGCCGACGTTGTAGACCTCGCCGTCTTTTCCGCGCCGAATGATCAGATCGATCGCGCGGCAATGATCCTCCACATACAACCAATCGCGGACGTTTTTGCCTTCGCCGTACACCGGCAATTTTTTGTCGTTGAGCGCGTTGATGATCATCAGCGGGATCAATTTTTCCGGGAAGTGATACGGACCGTAATTGTTCGAGCAACGCGAGATCGAGATTGGAACGCCGTAAGTTCTGCCGTAAGCCTGCACGAGCAGATCGGCGGACGCCTTCGATGCCGAGTACGGACTTGACGTGTGCAAATTCGTCTGCTCGGTGAAAAACAGTTCCGGCTTGTCGAGCGGCAGATCGCCGTAAACCTCGTCGGTCGAGACTTGATGGAATCTCTGAATGCCGAACTTTTTGCAGGCGTCGAGCAAGACGCTCGTGCCGATAATGTTCGTGCGCAGGAACAGCTCGGGATCGTCAATCGATCGATCGACGTGAGACTCCGCCGCGAAGTTGACGACGATGTCAGGCTTCATGGTCGAAAACAGCTCGTCGACTGCCGCGCGATCGGCAATATCACCTCGAATGAATTTGAAGTTCGGCATGAATTGCGCGGTGGCGAGCGTCTCGAGATTGCCGGCGTACGTGAGCTTATCGAAGCAGATCACTTTATCCGACGGACGATTTTTCAGCAGAAAATAGACAAAATTCGCGCCGATAAATCCCGCGCCGCCGGTTACGACTATATTCATATCAATCACTCCTTCACAGCAACTCGAACAAGAAATTGATCTCGTCGTGCTCGATACGCTCTTTCAGCAATGGAGCGTTTCGATCTTTATCGGAGAGGAGCGTCGGTGTAAACGGCCAATCAATTCCAATATCCGGATCGTCCCAGCGAATGTTGCCGTCCAAGCGCGGCGCGTAGAAATTATCCGCCTTGTATTGCACTTCGACGTCCTCGGTCAACGTCAAAAAGCCATGCGCAAATCCGCGCGGAATGAGCAGCTGGCGTTTGTTCTCGGCAGAGAGAATATGTCCCGTCCACTTCGCGAATTGCGGCGAGTTTTTGCGAATGTCGACCGCCACATCGAAGATCGAGCCGCGCGAGCACCGGATCAATTTCGCCTGAGCCATCGGCTCGTTCTGATAATGCAAGCCGCGCAAGATGCCCTTCTCCGCCGAATACGAATGATTATCCTGCACGAAGTCGAAATGCAGTCCGGCGGCAACCATTTTCTGTTGAGACCAGCTCTCCATAAACCAGCCGCGCGAGTCGCCGAAGACCTTCGGCTCGAGCAGCAGCACTTCCTTGAGTTTCGTCTGCGTAACCTTCATTGAAAAAAACTCCTCCGATCGAAAAAATTACTTCCCGCGCCGAGCGAGTCGCGCGAGATATTGCCCGTACTCATTCTTCGACAGCGGCTCCGCCAACTTCAGCAATTGCGCCGCGTCGATGTAATTCATGCGATATGCGATCTCCTCGATGCACGAAATTTTGAGCCCCTGCCGAGTTTGGATCGTGTGAACGAACGCGCCCGCCTGCAACAGAGACTCGTGCGTGCCGGTGTCGAGCCACGCGTAGCCGCGACGCATTTTCTCAACGCGAAGTTTGTCGCGCTCGAGATACACGCGGTTCACGTCGGTAATTTCGAGCTCGCCGCGCGCCGACGGCTTGATCGATTTCGCCACGTCGACTATGTCTTTATCGTAAAAATACAATCCGGTGACGGCGTAATTCGACTTCGGCTCTTTCGGCTTCTCTTCGAGCGAGATCGCCTTGCCCGTCGTCCGATCGAACTCGACAACGC
The DNA here is from genome assembly GCA_937916025.1 of uncultured Selenomonadales bacterium. The sequence continues at coordinate 11,984 of CALGGX010000327.1, read as the reverse complement.
CGTACGATTGCGGATCATTGACGTAATACGCAAACACCGTCGCGCCGTCGTCGATCGATGCCGCGCGCTGCACGAGCTTTGCAAAGTCCGCGCCGTAAAAAATATTGTCGCCGAGCACGAGCGCACAGCCCTCGCCGTCGATGAACTCCTCGCCGATCAGAAATGCCTGCGCAAGTCCTTCCGGCTTCGGCTGTACCGCGTAATTGATCGACAGTCCGAGTTGCGAGCCGTCGAGCAACAGTGCTTTGAACAGTTTCTGATCTTCCGGCGTCGTGATGATGAGAATGTCGCGAATGCCCGCCAGCATCAGCGTCGACAGCGGGTAGTAAATCATCGGCTTGTCGAACACCGGCATCAATTGTTTCGATACGACTTCCGTGAGCGGATACAGCCGCGTGCCCGCGCCGCCCGCCAGGATTATCCCTTTCTTGATCAAAAAAATCGCCTCCTCACATTGGCTGTATTATACAACATGAGAAGACAATTTTCATTCGCCGACCGAAAATATTTTAATCAACGCGGTCGCCGTCAAAATTAATAACGCAAGGCGACTTGTCTTTTCGCGCAATCATCTGCGCCTGATGCGTCTCGGATCGATGATGCCCGAATAGCGTTGCGCTTTACGTTCGTCGACGTCAGCTGAACTTTGCCCCGGTCCGTGCGGGCGATTCGGACGTCCGACAGACGACGCCGCTATTCGATTGAGCATCGCCACGTCGATCGGTGCCGCGCGATCGGGATCGCCGGGCGCGTGCGTCGGAAGTGCCGGTGTCGAAGCGAGAACCGACCGGCTTTTGATCGTATGCATCCATGACTGAAAACAGTCCGGGCAATACGTTCTGCCTTCGGCGATCGGTTTGCCGCACGACGCGCACACATTCTTCCGAACGTGATGGCTTTCAAGAATGTCTCTTTCAGCCATAACATCTTCAGCCGCGTGATTATCGACTTCCGACTTCATCGCCTTTACTTCGCGAACAATGTCGATTGTCGTCTCGCCTTGATGCTCGAACATAAACTCGCGCAATTTGCGCTCTTTTTCTTCCGCCTCCGGCAGACATGCTTGACAATAATCCTCGGTATGCACCACGACGAATACCTTGCCGCAGGCTTTGCAATTTTTCAACGTGCCGCGCGCTGTTCTCATTGCTGACATTTAAAGTCCTCCTCCCGAGGGCTGAATTTTTGATGCAATTTTAACTGCTTAACGTGAAACAGTCAAACAATAATTCCGCCGCCGAGGACGATCTCGCCGTCGTAAAAGACGATCGATTGCCCGCTCGTGATCGCGCGTTGCGGCTCGTCGAATTCGACCGTCAGCCTGCCGTCGATTGAGCGGACATTGCATTTCTGAATTCTCGGACCGTATCGGATTTTTGCTTCCGCGCGGAGCGGCAGCTCGATCGGATAAATCCAATGCAAATTGTCGGCAGTCAATGTCGTCGAAAACAATTCTTGCGATTGCCCGACAATAACCCGGCGATTGCTCGGCTCGGTGTCGACGACGTAAAGCGGTTGCGGCGCGGCGATTCCGAGTCCTTTGCGCTGACCGATCGTGTAAAACGCCGTACCTTCATGCCGCCCGAGCACATTGCCTTCGCGATCGACGATCTCGCCGCTCTCGAGCGCGGACGCCGATGGCGTTTTCGATCGAATAAACGACTTGTAATCGTCGTTCGGCACGAAGCAAATCTCTTGACTGTCGGGCTTGTGCGCAACCGGCAATTTCAGCTCCGAAGCGAGTTTTCGCGTATGATCTTTTGATTGATATCCGAGCGGCATGACGATTTTCGGCAATTGTTCCGCGCGGAGATTGTAAAGCACATACGACTGATCTTTGCGAAGATCGATTGCCTTCATCAATTGGAAACGATCGCCGATGCGCTCCACGCGAGCGTAATGCCCGGTCGAAAACACGTCCGCGCCGAGTTTTGTTGCGTGATCGAAAAGCGCGCCGAACTTGATGAATTTATTGCACTCGACGCAAGGATTGGGCGTCTTGCCCTCGAGATACGCGTCGACGAAATAATTGACGACATGTTTCAGAAATTCCGCGCGGAGATCGACAACGTGATGCTCGATGCCGAGAAAATCCGCCACACGTCGAGCTTCACTCGCCGCCGAATTTTGCTCGTCAGTGAGTTGCATCGTCAATCCGATCACTTCAAAGCCGCGCTCGAGAAGCAGTGCGGCAGTGAGAGAACTGTCGACGCCGCCGCTCATTGCAACCGCCGCCTTCATTTCCTCGCCTCCAATGTCAAAAGCATCTCGCGCATGAGTTTCAATGCCGTCGCGGTCGAAATTCCGCTCGGATCGTAATTTGGCGCGAGCTCGACCAGATCGCAACCGATCACTCGACAATTTTCAATCACCGTCAATGCCGCGCGGAGCAATTCGAGATAAGTCACGCCGCCCGCCTCCGGAGTGCCCGTGCCCGGAAATGCCGAAGGATCGATCACGTCGAGATCGATCGTGAAATACACCGGTCGAGCTTTCAGAAATTCGATTACGTCCGTCAAGCCGTCGAAATTGAATTTCTGCAGTCGAGTGTGTTTTGCCGCGAATTGAAATTCCGCGCGCTCGCCGCTCCGAATTCCGAACTGAAAGATCGAGTCGTCGCCGAGAAGGTCGTGCGCCCGACGCATGACACTCGCATGCGAAAGTCTTGCGCCGAGATATTGATCTCGAAGATCGGCATGCGCGTCGAATTGAATGACGGCGAGGTTCGGATATTTATTCGCCGCCGCGCGGATTGCACCGAGCGAGACGAGATGCTCGCCGCCGAGCATGAACGGCAGTTTGCCATCGTCGAGTAATTGATCGGCAAAATGCTCGATGTCGTTCAGCGCGATTTTTGAATCGCCGAAGCATAGTTCGAGCTCGCCGCCGTCGAAAATTTTCGCGTCTTCGAGATCGAGATCGAGCATCGGCGAATACGTTTCCAAGCCGTAAGACTCCGCGCGCATCGTCCGACTGCCGAAGCGGGCTCCCGGGCGATAACTCGTCGTCGAGTCGAACGGCGCGCCGAAGATCACAACCGAAGCCTCGTCATACTCCGCATCGCAACCGAGAAACGTCTCAACATTTTTTGCGCGTCGCATTCAATCAAATCCCCTTTCAATTGACATGATAGCCGCAATCGCTTAAGATATCAACATCAAATTGATTGGAGGCGAAGAACATGATGTTTGAATCGGAGCGGCATTTGAAATTGAAATGCTTCGTTTATTGGCTGATGACGGTGATTTTGTTCGTCATCGTCATGCGATTGCTCGGCGAAGCGATCGATGTTGACTTCAACCTGTTCTCGCATCTGTGCGGCGTCGCGGTGTTGACGTATCATTCAATCAAAGATTATCGGAAAAACGAGCGCGAGTTTCGGCGGCGCGGGCGGCGGGTGAATTGACATGGCAGAAGAAAGATTGCAAAAGATTTTGAATCGCGCGGGCGTGGCATCTCGACGCGCGTCGGAAACATTAATCGCCGAAGGGCACGTGAGCGTCAACGGCACAATCATTCGCGAGCTCGGAAAAAAATTCGACGCCGCCAAATGCGATATTCGAGTCGACGGCAAAAAAATCAAACTCGACGTCGAAAAAATCTATATAATGTTGAACAAGCCGCGCGGAGTTTTATCGGCGGTATCGGACGATCGCGATCGCAAGACGGTGATCGAGCTGATTGACGATGTCGACGAGAGAATTTTTCCGATCGGGCGGCTTGATTACAACACGGAAGGCTTGCTTTTATTAACCAACGACGGCGAGCTGATGAACGGACTGCTGCATCCGAGTCACAACGTCAACAAGACGTATGTGGCGGTGCTGAAGGGACGCGTCGAGCAGGAGCGGCTCGATCGATTGCGGCTCGGCATCGAGCTCGAAGACGGCATGACCGCGCCGGCGATTGTCAATCTGCTCGAGCTCGGCGAAGATCAATCGATTGTCGAGATCACCATTCACGAAGGGCGCAATCGGCAAGTCAGAAGAATGTTTTCGGCAATCGGATATCTTATCAAAAAATTGCGGCGCGTCAAATTCGCCGGTTTGAAACTCGAAGGGCTCAAACTCGGTGCGCATCGTCGTTTGAAACGCGCGGAGGTAGAGAAACTCTATCGATTGGTGAATTGACATGGATATTCGCGATTTTGTTGCCTATTGGAAGGAGCACGGTTCGGAGAAATCCGATGCGCAGACGTTTTGGATTGAGTTGTTGGAGGCACTCGGGCTCGAGCAGCCGACGAAGAAAGTGAATTTCGAGTATCCGGTCGAAGTCGACGAGCATAAGTGTTTCATCGACGTGCTCATTCCTTCGACCAAAGTACTGATTGAGCAGAAGTCGCGCGGCGTCGAGCTCGAAAAGCCCGCGCGGCAATCGGACGGAAAATTCCTCACGCCCTTTCAACAGGCGAAACGCTATGCCGCCGAACTGCCGTATTCGCTCCTGCCGCGTTGGATCGTCACTTGCAACTTCGACGAGCTCCGCATCTATGATCTCAATCAATTGCCGAAGTTGGCGGATCTCTCGGTATACGGCGCGACGATTAAGCCGCAGATCATCAGACTCGAGCAATTGATTCGGGAGAGCAAGCGGTTGAATTTCCTGATCGATCGAGAGGACGAGAACGTCTGCCCCGAGATCAGAATTTCAAAGCGCGCGGGTGAAGTCGTCGGCGACATGTACCGAGCATTCGTGCGTTCTTACAAACATCTCGACGATGCGCGGCTCGACGCATTAAATAAACTTTGTGTCCGACTCGTGTTTTGCCTTTACGCCGAAGACGATCGCATTTTCGATCAAAATCAATTCACGGATTACTTGCGCGCCGCGAGCGATCGGCGGCAGGCGTTGATCGATCTGTTCCGAGTGCTCGATACACCGAAAGAACTCCGCGCGGATGATCTCGATGATCGATTGAAGGCATTCCCTTACGTCGACGGCGAGCTGTTCAAAGTCGAGTCCGACATCCCGAACATTTCGCAGGACGCCGCGCATTACATCCTCGTCAAGCTCGACGACGAAGCGAGTTGGGCGGGCATCAATCCCACGATCTTCGGCGCGCTTTTCGAGTCGACGATCAACTCTGCCATTCGTCGGAGCGGCGGCATGCATTATACGAGCATCGACAACATTCACCGCGTGATCGATCCGCTTTTCCTCGACGACTTGCATGACGAGTTTCAGAAAATACGTCGGAAGCGCAAAAACAAACGCCGCGAGCTCGAAATGTTTCAAGACAAGCTCGCCGCGCTGACATTTTTGGATCCGGCATGCGGCTCGGGCAATTTCTTGACAGAAACATATATCAGCCTCCGCACGCTCGAGAATGAAGTTATTCGCGAGTTGCTCGGCGAGGGCGGCATCGGCAAAATCAAAGTGTCGATCGAGAATTTCTTCGGCGTCGAGATCAATGACTTCGCCGTCGCCGTGGCGCAAACCGCCATGTTGATCGCCGAGAATCAGACGCGCGGCGAGACCGAGATGATCCTGAACGCCGACATTCAATTCCTGCCGCTCACTCGCATGGCGCACATCATTCGCGGCAATGCGCTTCGGCTCGATTGGAAAGAGATCGTGCCCGACGGCGTCGACTACATCATCGGCAATCCGCCGTTCAGCGGCGCGCGTTTCATGACGTCGGAGAACAAATCCGATTTGCTCCGCGTCTTCGACGGTTGGAAAAACGCCGGCGATCTCGACTTCGTCACGTGCTGGTTTAAGCGCGCGAGCGATTTCATGATCGGGACACAAACCCGCGCGGCGTTCGTCGCGACCAATTCGATAGTGCAGGGCGAGAGTGTCGGCAATCTCTGGTCGAAACTGCTTGAGATCGTGCACATCGATTTCGCATGGCGCACGTTCAAGTGGCTCAGCGAGTCGGACGATATGGCGGCAGTTCATTGCGTAATTGTCGGGTTCAGCCATGCACCGAGCAAGCGCAAGAAACTCATCATCACCGACAAGGAGAAGATCGTCGCGCGGAACATCAACGGCTACTTGATCGACGCGCCAAACTTCTTCGTCGAGAGACGCGCAAAACCGCTCTGCAACGTGCCGAGGATCGGTATCGGCAATATGCCAATCGACGACGGCAATTATCTCTTCACTGCCGAGGAGAAGGAAGCATTCATTCGACGAGAACCGAGTTCGGAAAAATATTTCCATCCGTGGTTTGGTGCCGAGGAGTTTCTCAACGGCAAGACTCGATATTGTCTGTGGCTTGGCAAGGCAACGCCGGACGAGATTAATTCGATGCCGCTTGTTTTCGCTCGCATTGAGGCTGTTAGACAGTTTCGCACGTTGAGTTGCCGACAAAGCACAAAGGTATTTGCCGATAAACCGACGCGATTTCGTACCGAAAACATTCCGAGCGGAAAATTCATAGCCATTCCGCGAAATTCGTCCGGACGGCGGAAATACATTCCCATGGGATTTATGACGCCGGATAATTTTGTCGGTGATTCCATTCAAGTCATGCCGGACGCAACTCTGTTTCACTTCGGAGTGTTAGAATCGATCGTTCACATGGCATGGATGCGAGTGGTTTGCGGGCGATTGAAGTCTGATTACAATTACTCACAAACGATCGTGTACAACAACTTCGTGTGGCCGAGCGTCGATGCGAAACAACGACGTCGGATCGGTCAAACCGCAAAGCGCATCCTCAATGCGCGCGAGCGATATCACGAGCGAACACTCGCCTCTCTCTACGACGATCAATGCATGCCGAACGAGCTCCGCGCGGCGCATCGTGACAATGATGCGGCAGTGCTTTCGGCGTACGGCTTCTCGCCGGACATGTCCGAAGACGAGATCGTCTCTCGATTGATGCTGTTGTATGCGGCGAGCTCGGCGCAAGAATAATAAAACGGGAGACATCACTGCCTCCCAATTTTTTTTATCGCTCGGGCTTCTCGCCCGGAATGTCTTTGATCGCATCGACGCCACGCTGCCCCGTGCGTATTCGCACCGCGTCCGACAGCTCGTACACGAATATCTTGCCGTCGCCGAACTTGCCCGTCCGCAATACCGACTGCGCCGTTTCGATCACGCGCTCGACCGGTATCTCGCACACAACCGTTTCGACTTTGATCTTCGGCACGAGACTCACATCGAATTCACGCCCGCGAAACAATTCTTTGTGCCCCTTCTGCAGTCCGCAACCGTACACTTGGCTGACCGTCATTCCGAGCACTCCGATCTCGTTGAGCGCGTCTTTGAGCTCCTCGAGCTTCGACGGGCGCGTGATGATCTCGATCTTCGTCAATTTCTGTTCCATGTCAAATCACTCCGTTTTTGGGCGTCGACGACGCGATCGATATTGTTTCCGAATCCGCATTGCCGAAAAAGCTCGGCGCGCCCGTGAACAATCCGACCGTGTAGCCGCGCTCGCCATGCTCGACCAGATCAAGTCCGTTCACTTCTTCGTCCGCATCCGCGCGGAGCGTCGAGATGTTGTCGACAATCTTATACAGCACCGTCGAGCCGATTACCGCAAATGCAATCGCCACAAACACCGAGATCAACTGCGCTATAAACAAATTCGTTTCGCCGTAGAAAATGCCGTTCGCGCCGTCGGGATTGATCGCCGTCGTTGCCCATAAGCCCGTCGCAATCGAGCCCCAGATGCCGCCGATCCCATGCACTCCGAACGCGTCGAGCGAGTCGTCATAACCGAATCGCTCTTTTAAAATCGCAACCGCCGTGTAGCAAATGCCTCCTCCGAGCAATCCGATTGCGATCGAAGGGAGCGGCTCGACGAAGCCCGCGGCGGGAGTGATTGCCACAAGCCCGGCAACGCCGCCCGAAACCGCGCCGATGATCGTCGGCTTGCCGTTGCGAATCCATTCCGGCAGAACCCAGCCGAGCACTCCGGCAGCAGCCGCCGCTTGCGTGACGACGAATGCATTTGCCGCCAGTTCGTTCGCGCCGAGCGCACTGCCCGCGTTAAATCCGAACCACCCGAACCACAGGAATGCCGCGCCGAGTACCGTCATCGGAACGTTGTGAGGAACCATTGCCGTGCGCCCGTAGCCGTGCCGTTTGCCGAGCAGAAGGCAGATCGTCAAGCCGCTTACGCCGCTCAAAATGTGAATGACGAGTCCGCCGGCGAAGTCGAGCGCGCCGAGTTCTGCCAAAAAGCCGCCGCCCCAAACCCAGTGCGCCATCGGATTGTATATCAGCACTGCCCAGAGGAGCATCAGTAAGGCGAAGCCGCGAAACTTCATGCGCTCTGCGAATGCGCCCGTTATCAGCGCGGGAGTCAATGCCGCGAACATGCATTGGAAGGCAACAAACGCGAGTTCCGGAATTGTCGTGCCTTCGAGAATGTTCATGCCGACGCCGCTCAATCCGATTTTTGACAGATCGCCGATCAAGCCGTTCACGTCCGGACCGAACGCCATCGTATAGCCGAGCAGAATGAACTCGACCGAAATCATTCCGAGGATGAACATCGACTGCATTATAGTCGTCAGCACGTTCTTCGATCGAACCATGCCGCCGTAAAAAAGCGCGAGCGCGGGAGTCATGATGAAAACCATTGCCGCCGAGATTAAAACCCAAGCCGTGTCGCCTGCATTAATCATATCAATCAAACCTTTCGTCGAATGTAGTCGATCGACAAGGACATTGTACTTACAGCGGCGAATGAAGTCAATCGTTGCAACATTTGTATATCTGATTCTTCGATTGCATACAACGTGCAAACATTTTTCGGCGAGGGATTGAATGAAATGAATCCGGTTGTTTTTGATAATCTGAATCAAACCGTCTGCGACGATCTGAAGAAAGTCATTCGCAAGAGAAGTAAAATTGCCGTTGCCGCTCCATGTTTTTCGCTTTACGCCTACGACGCGCTGAAGAAACAGCTCGAGTCCGCCAAGGAGTTTCGATTTGTGTTCACCACTCCGACTTTTGTCGAAAAACTTGACGATAAAGTTCAACGCGAATTTGTCATATCGAAACTGAAACGCGAGCGAAGTCTCTACGGCACGGAGTTCGAGCTCAAATTGCGCAACGAAATGACTCAACGCGCCGTCGCTCGCGATTGCGTCGCTTGGCTCCGACGATGTGCAAAATTCAAATCGAACGTCACCGACGAATATGTCAATGCCTTCATGCTTGTCGAAACGCCCGACGACAGAGTTGTTTACCAGCCTTTGAACGGTTTTACGAGCGTAGGTTTGGGCTGCAAGCGCGGAGATTGTCTGTCCAACATCGTCAGTCGTCTCGGCAATCCGGAATCGAAAACGTATTTTCAAGTCTTTGAATCGCTGTGGAATGATCGTAATCGATTGCGAGATGTTACCGAGACCGTCATCGAAAATCTCTCGAGCGTTTACAAAGAAAATTCGCCGTCTCTGATATATTTCATGACGCTCTTCAACGTCTTCAACGAATTTCTCGTCGACATTTCCGAAGATGTTCTGCCGAACGAAGCAACCGGTTTCAAGCAGAGCGCAATTTGGTCGATGCTCTTCGATTTTCAGCGCGATGCCGTGCTCGCGTGCATCAATAAGCTCGAAATGTACAACGGCTGCATTCTCGCCGACAGCGTCGGGCTCGGCAAAACTTTTTCCGCACTCGCCGTTATCAAGTACTACGAAAATCGAAACAAATCCGTGCTCGTCCTTTGCCCGAAAAAACTCGCCGACAATTGGAATACATTCAAGTACAACTACAAAAACAATCCGATTGCCGAAGATCGGTTGCGATATGATGTGTTGTTTCATACCGATCTGCTTCGCGAGCGCGGCGAATCGAACGGGATCGACCTCTCGCGGATCAATTGGAGCAACTATGATCTCGTTGTCATCGACGAGTCTCACAATTTCAGAAACGGCGGAGATTATATCGGCGACGAGCTGCGCGAAAATCGTTACCTCCGATTGCTGAACAAAGTCATTCGAGAAGGCGTCAAAACGAAAGTGCTGATGCTTTCGGCGACGCCCGTCAACAATCGATTTTTGGATTTGCGCAATCAGTTGGCGTTGGCATACGAAGGCAAGGCGGAGCTTTTGGACGAGAAGCTGAATACATCAACACCCGTCGGCGACATCTTCAAACAAGCTCAACAGGCATTCAACGCTTGGATCTGTCTGCCGACAAGCGATCGAACAACCGAAAATCTCTTGAAGCGATTGGACTTTGACTTTTTCGAGTTGCTCGACAGCGTAACAATCGCCCGCTCGCGCAAACACATCGAACGATATTACAACGCCGAAAAGATTGGCAAATTTCCCGAACGTCTTAAGCCGATATCGCGCCGCCCGCCCCTGACCGATCAGCCCGACACGATTACCTGCAATGAAATTTACAATCGGCTGACCGAGCTCTCTCTCGACATTTATACTCCGTCTGCATACATTTTTCCGAGCCGTCTGTCGAAATATGTCACGTCGACCGAGTCCGGCTCGAATCTCACACAAGACGGACGCGAACTCGGCATTCAACGCTTGATGCGCATCAATCTTTTGAAGCGACTCGAGAGTTCCGTGCATTCGTTCCGATTGACTTTGAACAGGATGCTCGACAAAATCACAAAAACAATCCGACTCACAGAAAAATTCGAGCAAGACAACGGAGCGGAATTGATCACCGCCGCCGGCAAACCGATCGACATCGACGATGAAGATCAAAACACCGAGTACTTCACCGAGTGGAAAAACATTCGCATCGATCTGCGAGATATGGATCGCGTGCGTTGGCGGGATTCGCTGTCGAAAGACGCCGACATCATCAACGATTTGCTCGAGGCGATCAAGGGCATTACTCCCAAGCACGACGAGAAGTTGAAAACTCTGTTGAATTTGATCGCAAACAAGATCGAAAATCCGATCAACGGCGGCAACAAAAAAATTCTGATCTTCGCCGCTTTCGCCGATACCGCCGAGTATCTTTTCGAGCATGTCAGCAAGTTCGTCAAAACAAAATACGCTCTCGAAACGGCACTCGTCACCGGCACCGGCAGTGGACGCAGTACCGTCAAAAAACTTCACGGCTTGAATGACATCTTGACATGCTTCTCACCCGTATCGAAGAATCGCGACGTTTTGATGCCGAATGGTGCGCCCGATATCGACGTTCTCATCGCAACCGATTGCATTTCCGAAGGGCAAAATCTTCAGGATTGCGATTACTGCATCAACTTCGACATTCATTGGAATCCCGTGCGGATTATTCAGCGTTTCGGCAGAATTGATCGCATCGGCAGTCCGAACGCGCAAATTCAGTTGGTAAATTTCTGGCCCGATCTCACTCTCGACGAATACATCAATCTGAAGGCGCGCGTCGAGAACAAAATGAAGCTCGCGGTTATGGCGGCGACCGGCGACGACAATCTTCTCAGTCCGGAAGAAAAGGGCGACCTCGAATATCGTCGACAGCAATTGGAGCGTCTGCAGGATGAAGTGATCGATCTCGAGGATATGACGAACGGCGTTTCGATTACCGATCTCGGTTTGAACGAGTTTCGGCTCGATCTGTTGGATTACATCAAAACGCACGGCTCATTAGACAACAAACCGCTCGGCTTGCATGCCGTGACGAAGGCAATCGGCAATGACGGCAAGATCATCAATGATTACCTCGATCCGAAAAAACTGTTGGATACGATGCGCGCGCTCTGTCGCGGCAATGACGAGCCGATTGTCGAACTCTGTCGAACCTTCAACGCCGAAACCGACGACGGACGCAATATGACGGCGATCTCGAAACTGCTTAACGATGCGATCGAATCCGTCATCGAAAAGAAAAACGAAAGCGACATCAAAAGTCTGTTTCGCCCCGGCGGCACGACGGCTTTGCTTTCTCCGATTGCGGGCATTGACGATTAGATCGAGATCATCGAGCTGAGCCGCGACGGCTTGTATCGAGCGTGCGCCGCATACAAAAACGGATCGATCTCCAAAAATTATTTCTACACCGGCCGGTTTTCGGAAGGCGAATTGCCTCTCGCCGATGATATTTGTCTGATCGAAAGG
>CALGGX010000326.1 GCA_937916025.1 uncultured Selenomonadales bacterium | reverse complement strand
CAACTCGCGTATCGAGATCGGCTTTGTTTTGAATTGCGCCGCCCGTTGCATGAGCGATTGTCGCATCGAGTGAGCCGGTTTTCGGCCAATCTTCGGCAAGACATTTTGCAAATTCGCGAATGAAATCCTCGGTCGGAACCGAAGTCTGCTTCGCCATGTAGCGCATCTTGGTATAGCCGCTGTCGATGGCAAAATTGTCGTCGTCGCCGCCGTCCATGATCGACAGCAAGCCGTTGTAAATATCCGAATACTGTTCTTTGATTGTATCGAAATATTCCACATTGGAAAGCAACACTGCTTCGGTCATTGCGCGGGCGATGTGCCGGTCGAGATACAGCCCGTTTTCTTCGGTTGAAATGCCGTTCGCATTGCGCATGTAATTTTCGTCGAAATAATTTGCGTTGACATGAAGCTCAATCGTGCCTGCTTTCGTCTGCGAGATACTCGCCGTGACGGGTGAAGAATTTTCGCCTTCGCCTTCTTGATCGATATAAACATCCAGTTTCCGATACTTTGCGGTGTTGCTGAGAAAACTCAAGCCGTAAGTATTCTCGACGAGATCGATTGAATCTCGAATCCACGCGGAATTGAGACCGCGCGCGAGCAGTTCCTCGCGACTGTATTTTGTCGAATACAGCGGGGAAGATGCGCCGTCGAGCAGATATTTGCCGTTGAACTGCACTCGCGAATTGTCATTGACTTGTTCGATGAGTTCATCGAGTTCTTTCTGCTTCGCTCGCCTTTCCGCATCCGTCATGTTGACATCCGCCGCCTCGACTGCTTTCTCTCGCATCTGCCTGACGATGTCGATTGTCGTTGAGACCGCGCCTTCGGCCACCTTCAACATCGTGGAGTCGTTCTGGATGTTCTCTGTCGACTGATTGAGATCGCGGATCATATTCCGCATTCGCTGTGAGATCGCGTACTGTGACGCGTCATCTTTTGCATCGACGATTTTCTGACCGTTGGCTACCTTCGTCAATGCCTTGCCAATCATCGTAACACTCTTGTCAAAGGCTTTGAGTGCTATCGACGTCAGACTGTTTCGCAAAACCGTCATTGCCATTTGAGTCCACACCTCCGTGTTTGCAGTAAATCCTTCTACCGAATTTTCTCCCTCGCCGGAGATTTTTTTAATCCCTTCGCGTATTCTTCAAGTTATATTTTAAAACGACAGCCGCGCTCGTGTCAATCGTTGAAAACAATTTTTTATCGACGCGTTTTTACAGCTAAAAATCAAGTTGCCATGCAACAAACAACGTAGTACAATCGCATTTGGACTTATAAAAATCTGTGTGGAGGCATGCCAAATGATTGATTATCCGAAGACGCGAATGGCGGAGCGTCGGCGAAGACATCAAGCCAGAATCCGTCGCGTCAAATTATTTTTATTGTTTGCACTCATATCGGCGGCGGCGTTCCTCGTCGGCTTTAATTACCGCTCCAACGCTTTTATCGATAACATCACGGAGAAGATTAATATTCCCGCCGTCAAATCGGATCTGAAAATTCTCGAGCGTCCGACATTGAAAGGCGATCGAACGACAATAATGTTGATGGGAGTCGATCAACGCAAAGACGATGTCGGGCGTTCCGATACGCTGATGGTCGTTTCGCTCAATTCAAAAGACGATCGGGTTTCGTTGCTGTCGATTCCGCGCGATACGCGAGTAAAGATCAAACGCCGCGGCTATGACAAGATCAATGCCGCGTATGCTTACGGCGGCTATAAACTCTCGCAGTCGACGGTCGAGAATTTTCTCGGAGTCAAGATCGATCATTACGTCATTGTCGATACCGGTTCCTTCGGCAAAATTATCGACGCGGTCGGCGGTGTCGACATCGATGTGGAGAAACGCATGGAATATGAAGATCCGTGGGATGACAACGGCGGGCTGGTGATCGATCTCAAGCCCGGCTTTCAGCATATGGACGGAGACACGGCGATCACTTACGTCCGATATCGCGATGAAGAAGGAGACGCGGGACGGGTTCGTCGGCAACAGAAATTCATGCGCGCGTGTGCGGAGCAGTTGACGTCGCCGTCGATCGTCATGAAATTGCCGGACGTGATCTCCGAAGCGAGCCGCGCAATTCAAACCGATCTTTCGGTCAGTGAAATGATCACGATCGCCGGTGTTTTGAAAAACGCCGAAGAATCCGAAAACGGTTTGAAAACCGGAATCGTGCCGGGCAAATGGATGTACATTGACGGTGTGAGTTATCTCGTGCCGAACATCGAGCGGCTCGGCGAGATCGTCACGGATAATCTCGCTTTTGCCCGCAACAAAAAAATTGACGAGCATTTTGAGATGCTCGCCGATGAATACGTCGACTCGGTGCCGTTTTACGTCGATCACGAAATTGACGAGTACGATGAGAACGTCAATAAAGAAAAGGATCGCGATCTGATCGATTATCTCAATCGAAAGAAATTTGAACTCGAAAACAGTGATGCTTAAACGAATCGAGGTCTGATGAATGAAGAGATTTTTGACGGCGTTTTTGATGTTGATGATTGCATTGAGCGCGAGTGCCTGCGATGAATCCCGGCAACCGCCGAAACCGGTCGAGCCGCCGCCGCCCGAGCCGGTCGTTGAAGAAGTGAGTTATCCGCCGCCGGACAATATTTTGCTCGTCGATGATTATTTTTCCAATCTGCCTTCGCTCGAGAGCGTGACGACACCGGTCTATGATCAATACACGATCTGGGAGCGGCAGGAGAAGGGCTTGCCGATGGAGTTGCCTTACATCGAGCCGTATGTCGGAGAAAAGATCGCGTATTTGACTTTCGACGACGGGCCGGACGATAAAAACACTCCGGCGGTGCTCGATATTCTGAAACAGGAAGCATTACCGGCAACTTTCTACGTCGTCGGAACACAAATCGAGCAATTCCCGGACGTCTTAAAGCGCATTTACAGTGAAGGGCATGCGATCGGCAATCATTCATACACGCATAAGTATAATGAACTGTATCCGACGGCGTCGAATTTTTTGATCCAATTGACGAACGTCGATGATCTGATCCGCGAGATCATCGGAGTGCGTCCGTTGATCATTCGCGCGCCGGGCGGTCAAGCGGGTATGTGGACGCCGGATTATCCGCCGATGATGAAGGCGTGCGGTTATGTCGAGCACGATTGGAATATCAGTTGCGAGGATTCGGCGTCGCGAAACAAAATCACGGCGGCAGAAATGGTTGCCAACATCGAAAAGCAACTCGATCGCGGCGTGAAGAATGATACGGCGATTGTGTTGATGCATTGCAACTCCGGCAAAGAGGAAACGGTCATCGCGTTGCCGGAGATCATTCGCGTGCTTCGCGAGAGAGGCTTTTCATTCGGCGTCGTTACCCCCATGACGCCCCAACCGTGGTAAAGCAATGCGTAATGCGTAATGCGTAATTCGTAATTCGTAATTAGGAATTAGGAATTTTGGGGAACGGTCTTGTAATTCCGCATTCCTAATTCCCAATTATCATTTCGCAATCGGGAGATCGGGAATTAGGAATTTTTGGAAACGGTCTTGTAATTCCGCATTCCTAATTCCTAATTATCTTTTCGTAATCGGGAGCTCGAGGACGGATGGGCGGGATCAAAACTTTAATCGCAATAAATATCGTTTTAATGACGGTGCTGTCGGCACTGTATTTTTTTAAACCGCCGACACCGACACCGCGAGTTTCAAGCAAAGTCGAGCAATCGTCAAACCGCATTTTTGTCCAAAAGAACAACTCGATCGACTTTTACGAACTGCTCCGCGCGGAGCTCGGCGAAGACGCGCCGAAGTTCGCCGTATATTTCATGCGTCCGAAGCTCGACAACGTACCGGTGATCTTCCAATCGCGTCCGATGCGCCCGGCAAGCATGATCAAAGTCTTCGTCATGGCAAAAGCAATGTTTGATGCAAAGCACGGAATGTTATCGCTCGACGAGCCGTTGACGATCACTTCAGAAAATGTCGTGGGCGGCGCGGGATCGATCGCCGGAGAAGGAATCGGCGCGAAAGTTTCCGTCCGTCAGGCAATCGAGCACATGATCGCCGAAAGTGACAACACCGCGACGAATTTGCTGATCGATCGGCTCGGCATGGAAAATCTCAATCGATATCTCCGAGACAACGGCTATCAAGACACGATTTTCAATCACAAGATGATGCTCGAAAAAGACAAGACGAATCTGTCTTCGGCGCGCGATCTCGGCTTGCTGTTCACTCGGATTTATCGGCGCGAGTGCGTCGACGATTTTTACGATTGGATGATGGTGAATTATCTGCTCCGTCAGGAAGACACGGATTGTTTTCCGGCGGCGTTGCCGTACTGGAATATAGCGCACAAGACGGGCGAGGTCGCGGGGCTTTACGATGACGGCGGGATTTTTTACGGTTCGGACGGCGACTTCGTGCTGGTGATCATGAATGACGACATCGACGGACGCGAGGATGCAATCGATCGCATGAAGGCGATCACCGTCAAAGCCGCGCAGACGTTCGAGCATCGGTAAGCGAAAATGTTTTTTGGAGAGTTGCGAAATGAGCACAAAAAAAATTGCCTGCCCGATCTGCCCGCATCATTGCACGCTTGCCGAAGGCGAGATCGGGCGTTGTCGTGCGCGAGCAAACGACGGCGAAAAGATCATCGATCTGAATTACGGACGCCTGACTTCGGTCGCGCTCGATCCGATCGAAAAAAAGCCGCTGTATCGATTTCACCCGGGCAGTTGGATTTTGTCGGTCGGAAGTTTCGGTTGCAATCTCAATTGCCCGTTCTGTCAAAACTTCTCGATCTCGATGGCGGATCACACATTCAAAACGCAAAACACGACGCCGGAATATTTGGTCGAGCTCGCCGTCGATCTGTCGAAAAAACTCAAAGGCAATATCGGAATCGCTTTTACTTACAACGAGCCTTTCATCAGCTGCGAATTCGTCCGCGACACGTCGATTTTGTTGCATGAAGTCGGCTTGGAATCGGTTTTGGTCACGAACGGCACGGTTTGCGAGAAGCCGCTGATGGAAATTCTGCCGTTGATCGACGCAATGAACATCGATCTGAAGGCGTTCAATGAAGAGTTTTACAGATGGATCGGCGGCGATTTCGCGACGGTCAAGCGGACGATCGAGCTGGCTTCCGAATTCTGCCATGTCGAAGTGACGACGCTGATCATCCCGGGCGCGAACGACTCGATTGTAGAAATGCAACGCGAAGCGGATTGGCTCGCTTCGATCGATCCGAACATTCCGTTGCACATCAGTCGATTTTTTCCGAGATATCGCGTCAACGATCGCCCGCCGACTCCCGTCGACACGATTTACAAATTGGTTGCGACGGCGAAGCAATATCTGAATTACGTCTACGCCGGCAATGTTTGATTGACAGGAAATTTTTTTGCGATATAATTGCAATATATCTTAATGATGAAGGAGATAAAAGTATGGCACAACTCGATTTGACGAAGTACGGCATCACCGGCACGACCGAAATTCTTTACAATCCGACGTATGAAGTTCTTTTCAACGAAGAAACGAAACCCGGGCTCGAAGGCTTTGACAAAGGCGTCGAAACCGAACTCGGCGCGATCAATGTCATGACCGGCGAATTCACCGGACGCTCGCCGAAGGATAAATTCATCGTTTATGACGAGACGACGAAGGAAGGCGCGCCCGGCGAGATTTGGTGGACGACCGACGAATACAAAAACGACAACAAAAAATGCTCCGTCGAGTCGTGGAAGGTTCTCAAAGACCTCGCGATCAAAGAGCTGTCGAACAAAAAACTCTACGTCGTCGACGGCTTCTGCGGCACGCACAAAGATACGCGCATGAAGATCCGCTTCATCATGGAAGTGGCATGGCAGGCGCATTTCGTCACCAACATGTTCATTCGTCCGAAGACGCAAGCCGAGTTCGATCAGGAGCCGGATTTTGTCGTCTATAACGCCTCGAAGGCGAAGGTCGAGAACTTCAAAGAGCTCGGACTCAATTCGACAACGGCTGTCGTCTTCAACGTCACGTCAAAAGAGCAGGTCATCATCAACACGTGGTACGGCGGCGAGATGAAGAAGGGCATGTTCTCGATGATGAACTACTTCCTGCCGTTGAAAGGCATTGCTGCAATGCACTGCTCTGCAAATACCGACATGAACGGCGAGAACACGGCAATCTTTTTCGGACTCTCCGGAACCGGCAAAACGACTCTTTCGACAGATCCGAAACGTCTGCTGATCGGCGACGACGAGCACGGATGGGATGATGAAGGCGTCTTCAATTTCGAGGGCGGTTGCTACGCGAAAGTTATCAATCTCGATCCGGTTGCCGAGCCCGACATTTACGGCGCGATCAGTCGCGATGCACTTCTCGAAAACGTCACCGTCGACAAGGACGGCAAGATTGATTTCGCCGACAAGAGCGTCACCGAGAATACTCGCGTGAGCTATCCGATCTATCACATCAAAAAGATCGTTCGTCCCGACAGCCACGGTCCGGCAGCGAAGAGCGTCATCTTCTTGAGCGCGGATGCTTTCGGAGTGTTGCCGCCGGTTTCGATCCTCACTCCCGAGCAGTGCAAGTATTACTTCCTTAGCGGCTTCACCGCCAAGCTCGCCGGCACCGAGCGCGGCATCACCGAGCCGACTCCGACCTTCAGCGCAT
>CALGGX010000325.1 GCA_937916025.1 uncultured Selenomonadales bacterium | reverse complement strand
TTGATCAGGTTGACGGTCGTCGTCTTGCCGCTGGAGCCGGTGACGGCAATCATGCGTCCGCGAAAACGTTGCCGCGCGGCGAAACCGAGCTCGACCGCAGCCGTCCATGGCACGCCGTTTTTGACTTGCAATTGCGGAAGATCGGCGGGTAATTTATCGACGCGTTCTTTTACGACGACGCCGACAATCTTCGACGGCAAGCGCGCAGGATATTCTTCCGAAGTCCAAAATTGCGGCATCGGTGCAAACAACAGCGGAGCTTTCAGAACCGGATATATCACATGCTCCCAATTGTAAGCAACGGAATTGACAAACCAACCGTCGGGCGGCGGCACAATCCATTCGCCGTCCGTAACGTCGACAATTTGTTGCGCCGTCCAACATTGATTGAATTTCGACTCGAAAACGCTCGCCGGATATTCTTTCTTTTTGAGAGCACGGTTCGGCAACTGCAATTCAACGGGCGTCGGCATCAGATACTTCCGATCGTCGATCTGAAATTCCAATCGGAGATCGACATTGACGATGTTTTTCATTGTCGGCGGAGCAATGCCGAATCGCTCGCGATAAATCACATTCGGTTCCCATCGATCGGTCGGAAACATCCAATCGCAAAGCTCATGCTCCGATCTCGCGCCCCAATCCGGCATCAGACATTCATGCTCCGGCACGGCTTTGATCGACAGCCGAAGGCTCCGATCCGTCTTTTTTTCGATCGACCAAAATGTTTCGACACAGATCAAGCTGCGTCTCTTGACGAGCGGCGTTTCGATTTTGCAACCGAGCATTTTCAATTCGCCGAATTGAACCGGCTTGATGATCGCATCGTCGGGGACTTTTTCTGCAATGTATTCGGCGCGCGGAGTGAACTCGGCTTCCAACATCGTTTTTTGTTTCGGAAGAGCGGGCAATTCAACGGTATTCGCAATCGGACGCGGCGGCGGATTAAATTCGAGTTCCGTCGCACCGCTCGCTTTGATGAACTTTTCGACGATCCGTTCTTTGGAACGAGTCGCTTCCGTTACGCAACATTTTTCAAATCGCAACGGTAAAAATTCAATGCGTCGAATTCCGGATTGATCCGCCGTCAATAAAAACGCACCCGTATCAAATTGTTTCAAAGAATCGGTGAGGAAAATTCCCGCGCCGTAAATGATCGGGCGTTCTTTGTATTTCTCGACATGACAGAAAATTGTCGGATGACAGCCGAGCACGGCATCCGCGCCGCAATCGATAAGCAGTCGTCCGAGAGTTTTCAATCGCTCGGAAGGTTCTTCCTCGACATTGATGCCCCAGTTGACGGCAACGAAAACCAGATCGACATTGCGGCGGACGGCAGAAATTTTCTCGGCGAATGTTTCCTTCCAAAATTGCGGCGGCTCGATCGGCAAAAAAAATGTTCCCGCGCGATTATCGGTCGCGGCGAAATTTCGAACCATCGCATCGACATTGAAGATCGCAATCGTCAGATCGGCGACACGAACGAGGCAGGGCGAAGCCGCTTCGTCAATATTTTTTCCCGTACCGCAATGAAAAATCCCCGCGCGATCGAGAAGCGCATTTTGTTCGAGCAATGCTTCCGAGCCGTAATCTCCGACGTGATGATTTGCCGTCAACACGCAATCGATGTCGGCTTTCGACAGAATGTTGAGTTGCTCGGGGCGAGCGCGCAAATAAGTCAAATCGCCGTTGCGCTTATCGAAATACTCTCCGCATGTCGCGGTGACGCATGTCAAATTGACGAGGCGAAAATCGGCTTCGCTCATCGCTCGAATATTTCCGAATCGCTCGGATTCTTTTGCATATTGATGCATGCGCCTTCCGATATTGACGTTGCCGCCGTAGAATATTTTCATTATCGAAAAAAAACTCCTTCCGTAAAATAAAATGTGTCAACTCGGATTCGGAATTTCCGCGCGGCTTCCGATGTATGTGTAATGCCATGGCTCCGAGACATATTCTCGCCGAAATCCGAAACGCGCCGCGTTTTTTGCAAGCCATTCCTTTGTCGGCGAACGGTTTGCATGTCTTATGTCGACAGCCAAGCCGAATCCATGCGAATTCGTTCCGGGCACCGCCGCAAACGCCGTTCCTTCGTTGAGTTGCCAAAACTTGCCGTCATATGCCACGCGGATTGAGCCCTCCCTCAATTTCGTATTCGCATCGATCTCGCCGAAGCGTTTTTTGAAAACCTGCTCTTGACGTTGAATCGTTCGATATCCGCGAAATGCATTGCCGACTTCGATTGAAACTCCCTCGAGCTTCGCCGTGCCGACCATTGCATTGAAGCTCCGCGCGGCATCGACATACAATTTTCCGTCGCCTTCAATTTCTTGCAACAATTCATTCGGCAAGCGTCCGTTCATCTCCGGCGTCATCCCTTTCGGCAAAAAATCTCTCACATCAAACAGTGCTTTCGGAAAATACAACTCGGACGGATCGAGTTTAATCGGCGGCAGAGTTTTCAAATACGTCACCACTTCATCGAAATGCGTCGAATGAGAGGACTTTACGAGAACAGTGTCGCCGTCTTTGAGCCAATCGTCAATCGCGGCATTAACCTCCTCGTAAGAAGGAAACCATTCGCCGTTTACCTTGCCTTTGATCGCATCCCAAACATGTTTCATATTCTCGCCGCCGAGCAATACCCGATCCGCTTCCGAAGCAAGGATCGGCTCGATCAATTGCAGATGAATGCTTGCTGCATTTTGACCCAACTCCGCAATGTCGCCGAGTACCGCCACACGTTTTTCCGAACTCGGCTCGAGCGTCTTCAAAAACTTCAAATCGCCGCTCATCGAGCCGATGTTTGCATTGAATGCGCTGTTGATGATCTTCAAACGCTTGCCGTTCCGATTGAGCTCGATAATGTTTCCGCGCCCGAGCATCGTCTTGTAATCAAGCAGACTTTTCAGCGCAAAGTCAATCGGAACGCCCGCCGCCATCGATACTCCGACCGTCGCGAGCGCGTCGTAGAGTTGAATATCCGGCACCGGGCAATTCAAAGTGTAAGTCTTTCCGTCGACCGTAAATACACCGCCGTTTTGTATCTCCGACATTCGGATTGTCGATTTTGAATGCCTGCCGAAGGAAATTACGTTGAGTTTCGCCTCGCGCGCACGTTTCTCAATCAAATCGTAAAACAGCATATCGTGATTGAGAACGGCATATCCGCCCGGGCTCATTCCGCAAAAAATATTGCTTTTCGCCTTCGCCACGTCTTCAACTCCGCCGAACAATTCCAAATGCGCCGCCGCAATCGAAGTGACGACTGCAATATCCGGATTCAGATCGTAAGTGACCGAGCCGCGTTTCATTTTTGCAAGCGAATGCGCCGACAGTTCCATGATCGCAAACGCATGATTGGCGCGGACGCTCGCAAAAACCATGTACGGAACCGTGATGCCGTTTTGATTGTTGTAAGTCGAAAACACGTCGTTTGATTTCGACAAGACATGTTTGATCATTTTCACGGTCGTTGATTTGCCGCTGGAGCCGGTGACGGCAATCATGCGTCCGCGAAATCGTTGCCGCGCGGCGAAACCGAGCTCGACTGCCGCGCTCCACGCGCCCAAGTCTTTTACGAGAAGTTGCGGCAAGTCTTTCGGAACATCTTCGATGCGTTTCGTTGCGACAATGCCCGCAATTTTTTCAGGTAATTTCTTCGGGCGTTTATCCGAAGTCCAAAAATTGGATTTCGGCATGAAGAGCACGGGATCCGACAATGCTTCGAGTTTGACATGGTTTAAGCTGTAAGCGACGGAGTTGACAAACCAATCGGTCGGCGGCGGCACGATCCATTCGCCGTCCGTAACGTCGGCAATTTGTTGTGCCGTCCAACATTGATCGAATTTCGACTCAAAAATGCTCGACGGATACTCTTTCTTCCTGTACGGTCTGTTCGGCAGACGAAGTTCAACGAGCGTCGGCGTCAAATATTTTTGCCCGTCAATCCGAAATTCCAATCGGAGATTGACGTTGACGATTTTTTTCGCGTCCGGCGGAAGCAATTCAAATTTTTCGCTGTAGATCACACCGGGTTCCCAACGATCGGTTTGAAGCATGCGAGGAGAGACATTCTCACACCCCCCCCTGTGTTCATTTTCCAATCGGGCATCCGACATTCATGTTCCGGCACGGCTTTGATCGACAACGGAAGCATTTGATCGAGCTTCGCGGTTACCGACCAAAATGTTTCGACGAGGAGCGGTTCGAGTTTTGTGAGCGTCGACGGGGTGATTTTGCAATCGAGCAGTTTTAATGCATTGAAGTCGTTATGAAGAATATCCATTGCAATAAAAAACTTCCTTTCATTAAATTTGAATCCGAAAAATTATAGCACAAAATATTGCGGCGTGTGATAAAATTATTCGCGGAGGTGAGTTCATTGAACATAAACGAAGTGACTCGCGACGACTGGCTTCGCGCGACATTTCCGGAGTGGGGCACGTGGCTGGTCGAGGAGATTGAAGCCGAAGTCGTTCCGCCGAAGAGTTTTGCGATGTGGTGGCTCGGTTGCATGGGCGTTTGGCTCAAATCAGAAGGCGGCATCAATCTCTCGATCGATTTTTGGACGGGCACGGGTAAGCGCACGCATCCGACGACGCCCATGGCGGACTCGCATCAGTATCACAAGATGAACGGCAGTCGAATGACTCAGCCGAATTTGAGATTGACGGCGGTCGTGATCGATCCTTTTGCCGTGAAAAATCTCGACGCATTCCTTTCGACGCATTTCCACAGCGATCATCTCGATCCGTACGCGGCGGCGGCTGTCATGAAAAACTGCCCTTCGGCAAAATTCATCGGACCGCGCGCTTGCGTCGATGTTTGGAAGTCATGGAACATTCCGAGCGAGCGGTGCATCGAAGTTCGCCCGGGCGATACCGTTTCGATCGGTGACGTAAAGATCACCGCGCTCGAGTCTTTCGATCGGACGATCCAATTGACGGAATATCCGCTCCCGACGACCGAGAAAATGTCGATGGACGACAAGGCGGTCAATTACGTGATCGAGACCGGCGGCGGCATTTTCTATCACGCCGGCGATTCTCACTTCGCCAATCGTTTTATCGAGCACGGCAGAAAATTCGACATCGATGTGGCGGTCGGAGCGTATGCGCAAAATCCGCGCGGAATTACCGACAAGATGACGGCGTCGGATTTCATTCGCATGGGCGAGGCGTTGAATGCAAAAGTGATCATTCCGATGCATTACGACACGTGGAGCAATTTTCAATCGGACGTGCGCGAGCTCGAGGCATTGTATGAATTGCAGGCGGAGCGGCTCGGGTACAAATTCCATCCGTACATCTGGCAACTCGGCGGCAAATACGTTTACCCGCGCGATCGAGACAAGCGATTTTTCAATTACGAGCGCGGCTTCGACGATGCTTTCGAGCAGTCGGCAAAATTGCCGTTCGAGAATTTCCTTTAAGACATCAGACGTCGGTTTTTGAAAGACGGCAGTCTTTCGAGGGCGGGCGGGAGTAATTTTTGAGGTGATTGCAATGGATATCGGCATGATCGGTCTCGCCGTAATGGGCAGCAATCTCGCGCTCAACATGGCAGATCACGGCTTCAAAGTCGCGGCATGGAATTACACGACCGATCTCACGGAAAAATTCGCGGCAGAACATCCGCATGACAACATCAAATGCTTTTTCGAGCTGAAAGACTTCGTGCAGGCAATCGATCGCCCGCGCAAAATTATGTTCATGATCATGGCGGGAGCACCCGTCGACTCGATGATTGAAACTCTGACGCCTCTGCTCGACGAAGGCGATATCATTCTCGACGGCGGCAACTCGTTTTTCGAGGACACCGTCCGTCGTCATGATTTGCTGCACTCTCGCGGCATTCATTACTTTGGCGTCGGCATCAGCGGCGGCGAGTCGGGCGCGCGTTTCGGTCCGTGCATCATGCCCGGCGGCGATCGGAACGCCTACGAAACCGTTCGTCCGATCTTTGAGGCGATTGCGGCGCGTGCAAACGACGGCTCGCCCTGTTGCGCTTACATCGGAAACGACGGCGCGGGGCATTACGTCAAGATGGTGCACAACGGCATCGAATACGCCGACATGCAGTTGATTGCCGAAACATATTTGATGTTGAAAACGATCGGCGGGCTCGACAACGCCATGATCTCGAAGACGTTCGCGAAATGGAATGAAGACGCACTCGAGAGTTTTCTGATCAAAATCACGGCGGACATTTTTGCCGAAGACGATCCCGACGGCGAAGGGCAATTGATTGACAAGATTGTCGACATCGCGGGGCAGAAAGGCACGGGGCGTTGGACGAGCCTCGCGGCGTTGAATCAAGGCGTGAACGTGTCGATCATGACGGCGGCTTGCAATGCGCGAGTCATGTCCAATCGCACGAGCGAGCGGCTCGAATTTCCACCCACGCATCCGATTAAGCCGATCGCGTTCAAGACGCCGCCGACGATTTTGCTCGAGCAATCGAATGAAGACATATCGGAGCAAGCGGAGGACTCTTCGGACGAGCTGACCGTGAAAAGTCCCGATACACGGCAAGGCAGAATTCCGACCGGCGATAACTTCATTGCCGACGTTCGACGCGCACTTTACATCGGAAAAATCGCCGCCTATTCGCAAGGCTTTGCGCTGTATCGCTCGGTTTCGGAGC
>CALGGX010000324.1 GCA_937916025.1 uncultured Selenomonadales bacterium | reverse complement strand
GGCTGATTAAAGATCGGAAATTGATGGGAGGCAAAGCATCTTGATTGCAGTAATTGATTACGGCGTGGGGAATTTGTTCAGCGTGGCGAAGGCGGTCGAGGCGGTCGGCGCGACGGTCGAGATCACCGGCGATACGCAAAAAATTCGTGCGGCGGATAAAGTGATCTTGCCGGGCGTGGGCGCGTTCGGCGACTGTATGAAGAATTTACGGGAGCGCGGGCTCGATGAAGTGATCAAAGAGCAGATCGGACGCGGCAAGCCGTTGCTCGGCATTTGCGTCGGACTTCAGATACTGTTTGACGGCAGTGAAGAGTCGCCGGACGCGCGCGGGCTCGGAATTTTTCGCGGCACGGTCAAAAAAATCCGCGCGGACGGTCTGAAAATCCCTCACATGGGCTGGAACAGGGTAATGCGTAATGCGAAATGCGTAATGCGTAATGATTTGATTTCCTTCATTCCAATTGCGAATTACGAATTGCGAATTACGAATTGCTTTTTCTATTTTGTGCACAGTTATCATGCAGTGCCGGAAGATCGCTCGATCATCGCGGCAACGACGGAGTACGGCGAATGTTTGACGGCAGCAATCGCGCATGATAACATTTTGGCGGTTCAATTTCATCCCGAGAAGTCCGGCGACGTCGGACTGAAACTCTTACAAAATTTCATCGGGCAGGAGTGAGTGATATGGTAATTCTTCCGGCAATCGACATAAAGGGCGGCAAATGCGTGCGGCTGTATCAAGGCGATTTCAATCAACAGACGGTGTTTTCGGATTATCCCGAAGAAATGGCGTTGAAATGGCAGGAACAGGGCGCGAAACATCTTCACATTGTCGATCTCGACGGCGCAAAAAAAGGCGCGCCTTTCAACGTCTTCAGCATCAAAAAAATCCTGCAGGCGATTGACATTCCGATCGAAGTCGGAGGCGGAATTCGGACGCTCGAAAACATCGAAGATCTGCTCGAAATGGGTGTGGAGCGAGTCGTGCTCGGCTCGACGGCGGTTGAAAATCCGAATCTCATTCAGGAAGCAGCGCGCGAATTCGGAGAAAAAGTCGTCGTGGGCATCGACGCCAAGCGCGGAAAAGTCGCCGTGCACGGTTGGTTGAATGTCAGCAACATGACCGCGTTGGATTTGGCAATTCAAGTCGGCAACATGGGCATTTCGACGATCATATACACCGATATCGCAAAGGACGGCACGCTCGCCGGTCATAATGCCGAACAAACTGCAGAACTCGCACGAAAGTCCGGCATGTCCGTGATTGCCTCGGGCGGTGTCGCTTCTCTTGACGATATTCGCGCGCTGAAAGCGCATGAAGCGGACGGCATTTGCGGAGTCGTCATCGGTAAAGCACTCTACACCGGCGCGTTTGCGCTCGCCGATGCGATCAAAATCGCGGAGGAGTAAATGCAATTTCTGTTTAAACTCAGTGCTTTCGTATCGAAATACATGGCATTGTTGGCGGTTGCTTCGGGCGGTGTCGCTTCTCTTGACGATATTCGCGCGCTGAAAGCGCATGAAGCGG
>CALGGX010000323.1 GCA_937916025.1 uncultured Selenomonadales bacterium | reverse complement strand
ATTAAGCGTACCGGGGACTGTAACCTTTCCGAGCTTGCGGACATCATTAAAAAAACCGCGTTCAAAATCACGCGCGTCGGTCAGCTTGTGGCAAGCGAAGCGGCGAAACGGCTCGACACGCCGTTTGGCATTGTGGATCTTTCGCTCGCTCCCACGCCCGCCGTGGGCGATTCCGTGGCGCATATCCTGGAGGAAATGGGCTTGGAGGAATGCGGCGGCGCCGGTACGACGGCGTGCCTTGCGCTGCTTAACGACGCGGTGAAAAAAGGCGGCGTGATGGCGTCCAGCAGCGTCGGCGGGCTCTCCGGCGCGTTCATTCCCGTCAGCGAGGACGAGGGCATGATCGAGGCGGTCAAGGCGGGGAGCTTGTCGATAGAGAAGCTCGAGGCAATGACGGGCGTGTGCTCGGTCGGCTTGGATATGATAGCGATCTCGGGCGACGTGAGTGCGGCGACGATTTCGGCGATCATCGCGGACGAGGCGGCAATCGGCGTGATCAACAACAAGACGACGGCAGTTCGGATAATTCCGGTGCCTGGCGCGAAGGTCGGAGATGTTGTCGAGTTCGGCGGCTTGCTCGGCTTTTGCCCGATCGTTCCGATCAAGAGCCAATGGAGTTCGGAAGCATTCATCGCGCGCGGCGGCAGAATTCCCGCGCCGGTGCGTTCTCTCACCAATTGATTTTTACCCCGCCCGCCCTCGACATGGAGATTTATATTCATATTCCGTTTTGCGTGCGCAAGTGTAAGTACTGCGCATTTTTTTCGATTGCCGATCGCGCCGAGCTGTTTTCGGATTATGTCGATGCGCTTTGTCTCGAGATCGAACGCCGCGCGACTTCGGAACCGATCGAGACGATTTATATCGGCGGCGGAACTCCGACCGTGTTGAGTACTCTGCAGCTCGGAAGGATCGCATCGACGCTCGTTCGGCATTTCAAAATCGATCGGAATGTCGAGTTTACGATTGAAGCAAACCCCGGCACGATCGATCGAAAATATCTCGCCGAATTGCGCGCTCTCGGAATCAATCGGCTGTCAATCGGCGTGCAGTCTTTCAATGACGAGTTGTTGAAATCGATCGGAAGAATTCACACCGCGCGGCAGGCGATTGAGATTGTCGAAGCCGCGAAGACGATTTTCGACAATGTGAGCGTCGATTTGATCTACGGACTGCCGCATCAGACGCTTGACGATCTGAAACATTCGCTCGATCGGATCAAACAACTCGACGTGCAACACGTTTCGAGCTACGGCTTGGAAGTCGACGAGGGCTCGGAATTTTTTCGATTGCAACAAGAAGGGCGGCTCGAGTTGCCGTCGGAAGAGCTCGATGCGGCGATGTATGACTTCGTGACGACAGAATTGCCTCGGCTCGGTTGGCGACGATACGAGATCAGCAATTACGCGAAGCCGGGTTTTGAAAGTCGACACAATCTCGGCTATTGGTCGGACGCGAAATATATCGGACTCGGTGCGGGCGCGAGCTCGTACGATCGTCTCGAGCGGCGCATGAATGTCGAGGACGTTGTCGGATATATCGAAGGGCTCCGCGCGGGGCGAGACGTTTCTTTGCTCGAAGAGACGATCACGCGCGAAATTGCGATTGAAGAATTCTGCTTCCTCGGTTTGCGGAAGGCGGACGGCATCGATCGAAATCACTTCAAAAAAAAATTCGACATCGCCGTTGAGGAACTCTTCGGCAATGTCATGAATGAGCTCGCGTCGGGCGGTTTGATCGAAGTCGACAATGCTCGGATCAAACTCACGCCGCGCGGCATGAAGTTCGGTAATATTGTCTTTGCTGAATTTTTGTTTTAATCGGCAGTGAACGGAAGCAGTGCGATGTTCCTTGCGCGCTTGATTGCGAGCGTCACTTGACGCTGATGTTTCGCGCAATTGCCTGAAATTCGACGCGGCAGAATTTTTCCGCGTTCGGTGATGAAACGGCGGAGTTTCGCCGCATCTTTGTAATCAATATAATCGATTTTATCGACGCAAAACGCGCACACTTTCTTGCGCGGGCGTCGACCTCTTTCACGTCTCACCAATGTGCAAGCCTCCTTCAATCAAAATCAGAACGGAATGTCCACGTCATCAACATGCTCGGGCTCGCTGCCGGACGCCGGACGCGAATTGCTTCCGCCATCGGAACTGTCGTCGCGATTGACTTTTGCGCCGGCAAATTCGATCTCGTTCGCAATCACTTCCGTGATGTAGCGTTTCGAGCCGTCTTGCGCTTCGTAAGAACGAGTTTGCAAACGCCCCTCCACGATGATCTTCGAGCCTTTCATGAGATAATTCCGACAGAATTCGGCAGTTCTCTCCCACGCCACGATGTTGAAAAAATCGGCGTCGGGTTGATTGCCGTCCTGCTTTTTCCAGCCGCGCCGAACTGCCAAACGGAGTGTCGCCACGGTTTTATCCGTCGGCGTCGTGCGAATTTCGGGATCAGCTGTCAAGTTGCCGGATAAAATGACTTTGTTCATGGATCATTCCTCAACTTTCTTCTCGTCGAGGCGAACGATCATGTGTTTCAGAATTTCGTCGGTGATCTTCATGACGCGATCGCATTCCTTAACGCAAGCCGCTTCGCTCGTCACGTTGAACAGAACATAATAGCCTTCGCTCTGCTTTTTGATATCGTAAGCAAGATGCTTTTTGCCCCAGCGTTCCTCTTTGTCGACGGTGCCGCCGTTGGCTGCGATCAGTTTCGAGAACTTGTCGATCACTGCATTAATCGCTTCGTCCTCGAGTGCCTGCACAATGAAAATGACTTCGTACTTTCTCAAATTGACACCTCCTCTTCGGACTTCGGCTCCCTCGGGAGCAGAGAAGTTTCTTGTCTTAAAGACTGCAAGATTATATCAGCGAAATTCGGCGATTGCAAGGATTTTTTTACAGCTCTTCGACAATGATGTTGTGATTGGTGAAAACGCAAATGTCGGCGGCAATCGATAACGACTCTTTTGCGATCTCGGCGGCTGACATCGTCGAATGGTTGATGAGCGCGCGCCCCGCCGCCAATGCATAAAAGCCGCCGGAACCGATCGCCGCGACGTCGCCGTCGGGCTCGATCACTTCGCCGCTGCCGCTCAACATCAAAATCATGTCTTTGTCGGCAACGAGCAACAATGCTTCCAATCGGCGGAGAATTCGATCGGTGCGCCAATCTTTTGCGAGCTCGACTGCCGCGCGTTGCAGACTGCCGTGATACGATTCCAGTTTCGCCTCGAATTTTTCAAACAGAGTAAACGCATCGGCGACCGAACCCGCGAAGCCGGCGATCACTTTATCGTGATACAGCCGCCGGACTTTTTTCGCCGTCGACTTCATGATCGTGTGATTGCCGAAAGTAACCTGCCCGTCACCGGCGATTGCAACCTTGCCGTCCTTTTTGACGGCGACGATCGTTGTCGAATGAATATCCATTTACAATTCCCCTTTCAAAAATGTTTCGATTGCAGACAACGCGCGCTCGGCGAGCCGCGATTTTTTTTCGCGCTTTTTTACGCGCCCCGCGAGCGGCGGGAGCAATCCGAAGTTGACGTTCATCGGCTGAAAGTTCTCCGTCGATGCCGTCGTGATGTAATTTGCGAGCGCGCCGTGGCATGTTTCGATCGGAAATTGCAACGGCTCGCATTTTTTGATCAATCGGGCGGCGTTGATGCCCGCAATCAATCCCGACGCCGCCGACTCGACATAGCCCTCGACGCCGGTGATTTGCCCCGCAAAAAAAATCCTCGGCTCCGCGCGCAGTTGCATTGTCGGGAGCAGGACGCGCGGCGAATTGATGTAAGTATTTCGATGCATCACGCCGTAGCGAACAATTTCTGCCGACTCGAGCCCGGGGATCATTGAAAACACTCGCCGTTGCTCGCCCCATGTCAAATGCGTTTGGAAGCCGACGAGATTATATAACGTTGCCTCGCGATTGTCTTGACGGAGCTGAACGACGGCGTACGGCAACTCGCCCGTTCTCGGATCGATCAGTCCGACCGGCTTCATCGGTCCGAAGCGCAAAGTATCTTCGCCGCGCGAGGCGATCACTTCAATCGGCAGACAGCCCTCGAAAAAAATCTCGCGCTCGAATTCATGCACGGGAGCTTTTTCGGCATTAATCAGTGCCGCGCGGAAGTTTTCGTAAGTCTCGCGATCCATCGGGCAATTGACATACGCCGAGTCATTGCCTTTGTCATATCGTGAAGCTCGAAAGGCGCGATTAAAGTCTATTGACTCCGCCGTGACAATCGGAGCCGCCGCGTCATAGAAGTAAAACGAGCCGCCGCCCGTCAATCGATCGATCTCGTCGGCAAGTGCTCCGCCTGTCAACGGTCCGCTCGCAATGATGATCGGAACGTCGTTCGGAAACTCATCGAGCCGTTCGACTTCTCGGCGTTCGATCTCGACATTCGGCAATGCGCTCAATTGCTCGGTGACGTATCGGCTGAAGAGAGTTCGATCGACGGCGAGCGCGCCTCCGGCGGGAATTTGTGTTTCATCCGCCGCGCGAAGGATCAGCGAATCGAGTCGACGCATTTCTTCTTTCAAAACGCCGACGGCATTTTCAAACGATGCCGCGCGGAGCGAATTCGAGCAGACGAGTTCGGCGAAGAGTTTTGTTTTATGCGCCGGCGAGGATTTTGTCGGACGCATTTCGATCAATCGGACATTGACGCCGCGTCGGGCAACTTGCCATGCCGCTTCCGCTCCCGCCAAACCCGCTCCGATCACAATCAATTCATTCATCAAAAATCAACTCCGATATATCAATCAAAAAAAATCAGCCACTCGTTAATTTGAAACCGCCGCTCATCAATCGGAACCGCCATCCGTCAATCGGAACGGCTGTCCGTCAATCG
>CALGGX010000322.1 GCA_937916025.1 uncultured Selenomonadales bacterium | reverse complement strand
TGTCGGCGGCAATACGCTTGAATGAAGCCTTGAAATCCTGCAATTCGATCGGCATTTTCGGCAGATATCGGAATGAGTCGAACACGTATTGCTTTGTCGAAGTGTTGACGCTCAACGGCGAGCCGATCGAAGAACGCGATTCCGATTCGGATGAATGTTTTGAGTTTTATTTACAATCGAAAACGTCGCGCGATCCGATTTGGATTGAGCTCGGCGAAATGTACGCGTATAAATTCAAACTCGAGCCGTTTCGATTTGATGAGCGACGGGATTTAATCGCCGATATCTGTGCGCGACTTGATCACATTCTGCAATTGAAACTGTTCGACGGCATTGAAGAGCACGAACATGAACGGCGGTTGACGCAAATATTTTCAAACGATCGGAATTATCGGCGAGTGTATTCGGCATTGTGCGAGCTCGATCGGCTGAGCGGTTTTTCATTCGATGCGCGCGGCGATATGATCATGCTCGAGCATTGGTGGCGGCTCTACGAGTATTGGATACTCGCGAAGGTCTTGGAATTATTGATTGCGCGGCAAGGTTGGCGATATGAATCCGACAGTTCCGCGCGGGGCGAGGAAATTCTTCGCCGCAGTTTTCATCGCAATTCGGACGGCACTTTCGACGGCAATACGATTGCGCTTCACCGCGCGTTGCCGAACGGTTCCGACATGCGAATGCTCATTCATTACAATTGCCGATTCTCGAATGTGTTTCCCGACAAAAAAATGCCGCATGATCTTCGACCGGATTTTTTGTTCCGAGTGACGCTCGACGGCAACACGAAGAATTTCATTCTCGACGCGAAGTACAGGAATTACGACGAGATGGGCGGTAATTATTATTGGGCGATTAAAGACATTCTCGGCGTGTGCATTGACAAATACATTATCGAGCCGCGCCGCGCGGGAATTGAGATTGCATCGGCGTTTATCGTGCACAATGATATGTCGTCGAACGGCAAGTACGTCGACTTCGGCGGCAGTTTGAATGCGAAATTCGCTCGGATCAAGAATGAGTTGCAGGAAAAGCTCGGCGGCAATTTGGATCATCAATGCGGCGCTTTTTACATGACGCCGGGCAACGAGCCGAACAATTATTCGCCGGAGAATTTGGCGGCGTGGTTTCAATTGATGTTCGAGTACAATTTTGCCGGGACGGCGACGAACAGAATATGTTGGCAATGCGGCAACTCGCACTTGGAAGTGCGAACGCTCGACATTGAAGGCGGCTCGGTTAAGTATCATCTGCTGTGCGATCGGTGCGGCGCGTTTTGGGTCGAAACACACTGCAGAGAGTGCTCGACGCCGCTTTTCAAACACGAATTCAATTATCACGCGGAGGTTGACG
>CALGGX010000321.1 GCA_937916025.1 uncultured Selenomonadales bacterium | reverse complement strand
GGTTACACGGGCGGAATTCCGGCGCAACAACTGTTGGTTCGGCAGCCGCTCGATTTTGATGAACGCGAGACTCGATTGATCGCAAACAATCTCGAGCTGTTTCGGCAATTGGGCTTTTCGATCGAGCAGGATTCGGACGGGCATTATTGGTTGCTTGAAGTGCCGGTTGACGTGATTGACGGCAATGCGGAAGAAATGTTGCGCGAAATTGTTGCGAGCCTTCCGAATGTCGACTCGAGCTTCGGAGATGAAGAGCGGCAGAAGAAAATTATTGCGAAAAACATTCGCGAGGCGTGCCTTGCAATGACGGCGTGCAAAGCGGCGATCAAAGCCGGGCAGGAGCTGAATTTTCGGCAGATGCAGATCATTCTCGATGAATTGTCAAAAACGAAATATCCGTTTACTTGCCCGCACGGACGTCCGACGATCATTAAATTCGACGGCAACGAGCTCGCAAAGATGTTCAAGCGCACGGGCTTTTGACATGAAAGGCGTGATGAATCGATGAGTCAACAATTGACGATCGGGCAATTGATGAAGTTATGGTCGGAAGCGTCCGATCCGATTGCATTTTTGGAATCGATGCGGCTGCAATGCGATCCGGAGCAATTGGCAATGCTGATTGCAACCGAACTCGGCGATAAAGAGATCGATCGCGTCCTCGATTTGATGATCTCGATTGACGAACGAAAACCGAAATGGAGCCGCAGAGAAGTCCGCACGCTCGGAATTTATTACCCGCGTTTTTTCAACGGCGGCGTCGAAAAATTTCTGTCGCTGATCATTCCGATCTATATCCGAATGGGGTATCGGGTGATTTTTTTTACCGACATCATCGACGAGCAATTTGAATATGCGTTCCGCGACACACACACACAAGGGGCGTCGATGTTGACGCGGATCGTCTTCAAATCTTCGCCGAATGATCTCTTCAATCGACTGTCCGAACTCGCGTTTTACGTTCGGCAATATAAAATCGATCTGTTTTGCAGTCATACCGTGACGAAAATTCTTCCGACGGTTTTGCTGTTTAAATTTCTGAACGTGCCGATTGTGCTCGAGTTGCACGGCATTTTTACCGGTTACGTTGCCTCGACGCATGAGTTTCTTCAGCCGATCGAAAGGAATTGGAAGATTTTTCGACTCGCGGACGGCTTGGTTGTGTTGTCG
Organism: uncultured Selenomonadales bacterium; assembly: GCA_937916025.1. Next base: position 990 of record CALGGX010000321.1, on the reverse strand, counting down.
AGAGTGTTTGAACGGTTTTGGAAAAATCTCGGTTGCAATGCATATTACATTCCGAATCCGTTGCCGCCGGAAGGGTTCGGATTTCGACGAGATCCGTCCGTCAATCGCAAAACAATTCTCTGGGTGGGGCGCATCGTCGAGGCGAAAGGCGTTCGCGAGATCATTCCGATCATGCGTGAAGTCATTCGGCGGGTTCCGAACGCGAAATTGCGGGTACTCGGAGCCGTCGGCGATCCGTATTTGTTTGAAGAACTGAAGTCGGAGATCAAAGCCGCGCGACTCAAAAAGTGCATTGAATTTTGCGGTTATCAACTCGACGTTCGGCAATTTTACGCAACGGCGGATGTAATGTTGACGACGTCGCCGGCGGAGGGCTTTTCGTTCACGATTGCCGAGAGCAAACTGTTTGCATTGCCGATGGTCTGCTATGAACTGCCGTACTTGGAATTGTTGCGAAACGGCGGCGGATATATAAGCGTACGGCAGGGCGATGCGTCGACGGCGGCTTCGGCGATTGCAGAAATATTGTCGAATGACGAGCTTCGCATGCAAATGTCGACGGCGGCGAGGAAAAGCATCGAGCCGTTCATCGGACATGATTTTGCGGGCGATTGGAAGCGCGTATTCGACGACGCGAGCAACGGACGGCGCGCGACCGATATGAATTTTGAAGCGAGTCAAATTGAATTGTTGTTGATGCAGGAGATTTGGAAGTTATTGCGATGAAAGGTTGCGAATTGTGTCCGCGTCGATGCGGCGTCGATCGGACGAAAACTCTCGGATACTGCCGCGCGGGTTCGGAGGCGAAACTCGGCTTGGTGAGCCTGCATCAATGGGAGGAACCGTGTCTGGTCGGTGAAAACGGCGCGGGCACGATTTTTTTCTCGCATTGCACGATGAATTGCGTTTTCTGTCAAAACCACGAGATCAGTGCGGGCGGCTTCGGCATTGAAGTATCGCTCGAGCGGCTTGCGGAGATTTTTATTGAAC
>CALGGX010000320.1 GCA_937916025.1 uncultured Selenomonadales bacterium | reverse complement strand
ACACGGATGAAGCGCCCGCACGGGTCGCCGCCGCCCGGCCCCAGGTCGACGATCCAGTCCGCGCAGCGGATGACATCGATGTTGTGCTCGATGACAATGATCGTGTTGCCCTGGTCGCGCAGACGCAGAAGCAGTTTCATGAGCTTCGCCACGTCGTCGGGCTTCGTCGCCGCAGGCAAATTGTTCGAGACCGTCTTCGGCATTCAATTCCAAATCGCGATCTTCATCGGCGCAGGCTCCGTCGTCTTCTACACTCTGATCGGCGGATTTTTGGCAGTTTCGAGAACCGACTTCATTCAAGGCGTCATGATGTTCTTCGCAATTCTGCTCGTGCCGACATGCGCGGCAATGTCGATGGGCGGCTTCGGCGATACGATGACGGCAATCGAAAAACTCAATCCGACGATGTTTCAGCCGTTGATAAAGCCCGACGGCTCGTCGATGGGCTTCATCGAATTGATCTCTCTGCTCGGCTGGGGCATCGGCTACTTCGGTCAGCCGCACATCCTCGTCCGATTCATGGCAATCAAATCGACGAAAGAACTGCCGCAAGCGATCCGCATCGCCATGACATGGGTGACGTTGTCGCTCGCCGCTGCCGTCTCTATCGGAATGATCGGCACCGTTTATCTCGACACCGTACTCGAAGGCACCGATTCCGAAACCGTCTTCCTGTTGATGACGAATAAATTATTCCCGCCGATCATAGCCGGACTCGTTCTCTCGGCAGTGCTCGCCGCCATCATGTCAACCGCGTCGTCTCAATTGCTCGTCGCCGCGTCCGCATTCGCTCAGGATTTTTATAAAACTCTGATCAGAACCGACGCCAATCAAACCGAACTCGTTTGGATCAGCCGCGCGTCGGTGCTCGTGATTGCTTCGATCGCCGTCTTCCTCGGCTTCAATCCCGACTCGTTCATCCTCGACATGGTCGCATACGCGTGGGCAGGATTCGGCGCGGCGTTCGGTCCGGCAATTTTGATGAGTCTGTTTTGGAAGCGCACGACGAGAAACGGCGTCGTCGCCGGAATTATCGTCGGCGGCTCGACTGTTTTGATCTGGAAGCAGTTCGAGTTCCTCGGGCTTTACGAGATCATTCCGGGCTTCATCTTCGCGCTGATTGCAATCTACGTCGTCAGTCTGATGAGTCCGGAGCCGGATCGGGAGCTCGTCGACCCTTTCGAGCGCGTCAATCGGAGCAACATCTGAAATTTTCGCGCGCAGAAATTTTTTCGATTTGACTATTGACTTTTTGATTAATTGATGTTAATATGCGAGCCAACGGGAAGGAGTGATGATTGTTGGCAGAAGAAAAAAAAGTTGTCGCCAATAATGACGGCGACACGGCAGAAATAAATTTGGCGTCGAAAGGCGCGGTTGGCGAAGACGATCCGAAACCGGAGGTGAAGTCGATCGATCTGGTCGAGCAACTCCGCGCGGAGATCAAAGAAAAAGACGATCGGTATCTTCGCTTGCGGGCGGAATTCGACAATTATCGAAAGCGCACGGCTCGAGAGAAAACCGAACTTGCCGCGACGGTCGAGCAGGCATTTTTGAAGGATTTGCTTCCGTTGCTCGACAATTTGAATCGAGCGTCCGGCGCGGTCGAAACGGCTGATGAAAATGTCGACATCGAAACGCTTCGCAAGGGCATTGAGATGATCAAGTCGGAGACGGCGGCGGCAATGGGCAAACACGGACTCGAAGCGATCGAAACCGAAGGCAAGATGTTCGATCCGAATTTTCATCAGGCGGTCGGGCGCGTTGCAAATCC
>CALGGX010000319.1 GCA_937916025.1 uncultured Selenomonadales bacterium | reverse complement strand
GCGAAAAGATCATGCTCACGTCGAATGACACGCCCGCCGATGAATTTCAAAAAGCCCGTCAACTCGGAGCGATCATTAATCTCGACGACATCTCGCATGTCGAATTTCTCGATCGCGTTGCGGGAATGCCCGAGTGTTTGTCGTTTCGATACAATCCCGCCGATATCATGAATGAAGGCAACGACATTATCGGCAAACCGGCGGACGCGAAATACGGCTTGACACGCGATCAACTCTTCGAGGCGTATCAACTCGCGCTCGATAAGGGCGTCAAACGTTTCGGATTGCACACGATGATTGTCTCGAACGAGCTTCGGACGGAAGCATTTCTCAAGACGGCAGAAATTATGTTCGGTTTGGCAGTCGAGATCAAATCGCGGCTCGGCATTTCGGTCGAATTCATCAATCTCGGCGGCGGAATCGGCTTGCCGTATCGGCTCGACGAGAAGCCGGTTGATCTGAATGCGGTCGGGCAGGGCATCAAAACACTTTTCGACAACATTCTTCGGACGGCGGAATTGGAACCGGCGATCGCGTTTGAGAGCGGGCGCGCCATGACGGGCGATGCGGGTTGGTTGGTCTCGACTGTTCTGCACAAGAAGGAGACGTATAAGAATTATGTCGGTTTGGATGCGTGCATGGCGAATTTGATGCGCCCGGCGTTATACGGCGCGTATCATCACATCACGGTTGTCGGCAAAGAAGATGCGCCGCAGGATCATGTTTATGACGTGACCGGTTCGCTTTGCGAGAACAACGACAAGTTTGCGATCGATCGGCAATTGCCGGAAATCGAGATCGGCGATATCGTGATCATTCACGACACCGGCGCGCATGGGCATGCCATGGGCTTTAATTACAACGGAAAACTTCGGAGTGCGGAGCTGTTGATCCGTTCGAACGGCAAAGTCACGATGATACGCCGCGCGGAGACTCTCAATGATTCCTTCGCAACTCTGCAATTGAAATGACAATGGAGATATACAAAAAACTCTCGAGCATCGTCAAAAAATATCCGAAGCCGGTGATTGCGCTCGGAATGTTTGACGGCGTTCACATCGGACATGCATCGATCATTCGCCGCGCGGTCGAGCTCGCAAAATCGATCGGCGGCACTTCGATGGTGTTCACGTTTTCAAATCATCCGCTGTCGATCATTGCGCCCGAGAACGAGCCGCTCGCGATCGGAAATCGCTCGTTACGGCGTCGACTCGTCGAGAATCTCGGCGTCGATGTGCTGATCGACATTGCGTTTACGAAGGAATTGTCTCGCCGCTCGCCTGAAGAATTCATGCAACTGTTGAAAGACAAATTCGCGCCGTCAATCGTCGTGACGGGACCGAATTACACGTTCGGACGCTTCGGCAAGGGCAACGGCAGAATGTTGCTTCGAGAGAGTGAGGCGTACGGCTTCCGCGCGGAAGTTTGCCCGGCGATCACCGTCAACAGAAAAACCGTCAGCAGTACTCGAATTCGCGCGCTGATCAAAGACGGCGAGCTCGACTCCGCCAACGAACTGCTCGGGCGTCCGTTTACGTATGTCTCGACGGTTGTGCATGGCGAGCGACGCGGCAGAAAACTCGGCTTCCCGACCGCCAATCTCGAGATCGCCGAAGGGCGCGCGATGTTGCCGAATGGAGCTTATGCCGTCCGCGTTTCGATTGACGACAAAAATTATTGCGGGATCGCCAATGTCGGCAACAATCCGACGTTCGGAGCCGTCAAGCGGCGATTGGAAGTATACATCGATCAATTCAACGGCGATTTGTACGGGCGCGAGCTCGGCGTCGAATTTCTGAAACAACTCCGCGCGGAGCAGACATTTTCCGGCGCGACGGAGCTTGCAGCTCAATTGCGAGCCGATCTCGAGCGGGCTCAAAAATTTTTCAGCAATATCAATTGACGTTGTTAGTTGCTTTGTTGTATCATATACGCGGCAGTTTTTCTGTCAATGCAATTATTTTTTTGTTTTTTGGCAGGGGGTTTTGGTTTTGATTTACACAGTTACATTCAACCCCGCGATCGATTACATCGTTCGTCTCGACAAGTTCACCGCAGGCGCGATCAATCGCGTGAATTACGAGAATGTTCTCGGCGGCGGCAAGGGCGTCAATGTTTCGATCGTGCTCGGCAACATGGGCATTGAGAGTACGGCTCTCGGATTTGTTGCCGGCTTCACCGGCGAGGAGATCAAACGTCAACTCGTCGAAAAAGATGTGCAGTGCGACTTCGTTCAATTGCCGGAAGGCTTCACTCGCATCAATGTCAAGGTCAAGGCGGATGTCGAGACCGAGATCAACGGTCAGGGACCGAAGATCAGCGAAGCAAAGCGCGAGGAACTCTTCAAACAGCTCGACAAACTCGTTGCGGACGACACTCTCGTGCTTGCCGGTTCCATTCCGAACACGTTGCCCGACACGATGTACGAGCAGATCATGGCGCGGTTGGACGGCAAAGGCATTCGCATCGTCGTCGACGCGGAAAAGGGCTTGCTTCTGAAAGTGCTCAAGTATCATCCGTGGCTGATCAAACCGAACAATCATGAGCTCGGCGACATGTTCGGCGTGGTGCTCAAGACTGACGAAGAGATCGTCGAATACGCCAAGAAACTGCAGGAGAAGGGTGCGCGCAACGTGCTTATCTCGATGGCGGGCGACGGCGCGATCTTCGTACCGGAAGGCGGCGAGAAATGGTACAAATCGCCGGCTCCGAAGGGCAAGCTCGTCAACAGCGTGGGCGCGGGCGATTCGATGGTCGCCGGCTTCCTCACCGGTTATGCCGAGTCGAACGGCGATTTCGAGAAAGCATTCAAGTTCGGACTTTGCACCGGTTCTGCCTCTGCATTCTCTGAAAATCTCGCGACGCGTCCGGGAGTCGAGGCACTCCTTAAGCAACTCAATGCGTAATTCGTAATTCGTAATTCGTAATTAAATTACGCATTATGCATTATGCATTACGCATTGCATTTTGGTGGTCGATATGAAAATTACAAAATTCATTCCGAAAGCGGCAGTCGCGCTGAACATGCATCCGTCGTCGAAAGAAGAAGCGATCGACATGCTGATCGATCTCCTTGCAACCGGCGGCGTGATCAAAAACAAGGCGGCAGTTCGCAAAGACGTCATTCGACGCGAAGCGGAAGGCTCGACCGGACTCGGCGACGGACTTGCCACGCCCCACGCACAATCTTCGAGCATCAAAAAAGCGGCGATCAGCGCAATGACTGTGCCCGACGGCGTCGACTTCAATTCTGTCGATCAACGCCCCGCGCGGCTGATTTTCTTATTCGCCGCACCGGAACGCGCCGACGACAAGTCATTGACCGAAATGGGGCGGCTCGCCGTTCTGTTGATGGATCCGGAATTCAAAGAGTCATTGATCAAAGCATCGACGGTCGACGAATTCCTGAAATTGATCGACGACAAAGAATCGGCTCGCGAAAAATCCGAAGCGAAGGCAACGGCGGCATCAAACGTCAAAATCCTTGCCGTAACGGCATGCCCGACGGGAATATCTTCGTCGTTCATGGCGGCGGAGGCGCTGAAGAATTGCGCGTCAAAACGCGGCGTGGCGATCCATGTCGAAACGAGAGGCGCGGCAGGCGTCTACGATGAATTGTCGGATTCGGAAATTCAATCGGCGGACGCGATCATCGTGGCGGCGAGCGCGAAAGTTCCGATGCATCGTTTTCACGGCAAGCGCGTCATTCAAACTTCGGTCGGAACCGGCATTCGCAAACCCGATCAACTCTTCGAGCGCGTGATCAGCGGGCAGGTTCCGATCTATCAATCGACGGGCGACGACGAGTCTCTCGGCGATAAAATCTACAAAAAAATCGTAGAATACTCTGGAAAAATTTTCCGGATCCGCCTTTCTCGAATTGCTTCCTATCCTGCTGTCTGCCTGTTTGCCTTCCGTGCCCCAGCGCCTCGCCAATAGCTGTCTGCTATTATCGATTATGCTCTGATACCTCTGTCTGGTGGGGCTTGAAAGAGGTAATGATGTGTATAGCATGCTCATAGTTTAGCCTCCTTGTTGTTAAAAAGTATTTCGGAAAACTTCCCGGGGAATCAACAGATCGGAAGAGC
>CALGGX010000318.1 GCA_937916025.1 uncultured Selenomonadales bacterium | reverse complement strand
GGCGAAGGAGGCGTGAGCATGTACAATCCTCAGCCGCAAGACTTCGAGTTCATTGCCGAGCGTGATATCAATGTCGATCGCAATTTCGCCTCGCAGGGCTATTGGAAGGGCGTTGCCGTTCACTTCTTGCGCAATCGCTTTGCAATGACGGGCGTCGTGCTCGTCGCCGCGATCATGATCTTTGCGATCTTCGCTCCGATCTTCAGCACGTATGAATATCAAGAGATTGTCTCGATCACGGACGCGGGCGGCAAAGAGATCGTTGCCAAAAGTCTGTCGCCGCAATTGTCGAGTGACTCGGGAGGAGTTTTCGCCGATCGGACATTTCTGTTCGGTACGGACGATCTCGGGCGCGATCTCTGGACTCGAACGTGGCAAGGCGCGCGCGTTTCGCTGATCATTGCGTTCGTCGCGATCTTCATCGACATGTTGATCGGAACGAGTTACGGATTAATCAGCGGCTTCTTCGGCGGACATGTCGACAATGTCATGCAACGCTTCATCGAAATTGCGGGGAGCATCCCGACGCTCGTGATCATCTCGCTCCTCGCGATTTTTATGGAAAAGGGCATCGGGCTGGTCATTGCGTCGTTGCTGATCACGGAATGGATCGGAATGAGTAAAATCGCCCGCGCGGAGTGTCTGAAGCTCAAGGAGCGCGAGTACGTGCTCGCGAGCCGCACGCTCGGCGCGGGGAATTTCCATATCATTTTTAAGCAAATCCTGCCGAATACAATCGGACCGATCATCACGCAAGTCATGTTTTCAATCCCGATTGCGATCTTCACGGAAGCATTTTTGAGTTTTGTCGGCGTCGGCATCGTCCTGCCGCAATGTTCGATCGGCTCGTTGATCGAGGCGGGCTTCAACAACATCACAATTCTGCCGTACCAAATTCTGCCGCCGATCTCGGTGCTCGCAATTCTGATGCTCGGCTTCAATTTGATCGGTGACGGCTTCCGAGAAGCACTCGCGCCGAAACTCGAGGACATGTAATATGGATAATGCAATTCTCTCGATCAAAAATCTCGACATCACGTTCCGAACCAACGCCGGCAACATTCATGCAATCCGCGGCGTCGACTTTGCCCTCCCGCGCGGAAAGACAATCGCGCTCGTAGGCGAGAGCGGTTCCGGCAAATCCGTGACGATGAAGGCGGTCACCGGTCTGCTCGACGACAACGCCGTCGTCAACGGCGGCAGGATTATGTATCGCGAGGGCGGGCGCGCGGTTGATCTGTTGACGCTGTCGAAACGCGAATTGCGCCGCACGATCAACGGCAGTCAAATCGCGATGGTATTTCAAGATCCGATGACGAGCCTCGATCCGACGATGCAGATCGGAGATCAGATCACCGAGAGCATGTTTCTGCATCAAAAAATCTCCGTTGCAGACGCTCGAGCGCGCGCACTTGAATTGCTGAACCTGGTCGGGATCGTCGACGCCGAAAAACGGCTGAAAAATTATCCGCACCAACTGTCGGGAGGAATGCGGCAGAGGATAGTGATTGCGATTGCGCTGGCTTGCGAGCCGAAAATTCTGATCTGCGACGAGCCGACGACCGCGCTCGACGTGACGATCCAAGCGCGCATTCTGAACGTGATCAAAGACATTCAGTCGAAAATGGAGCTGTCGGTAATTTATATCACGCATGATCTCGGCGTGGTGGCAAAAGTCGCGGACTTCGTCAACGTGATGTACGCCGGCAAGATCATCGAGTTCGGCACCGTCGACGAGATTTTCTACGATCCGCGCCATCCTTACACGTGGGGTTTGCTGTCGGCAATGCCGGATTTGGAGACGGACGACGATCGACTGTATTCAATCCCGGGCAGCCCGCCGAATCTTCTGCACGAGCCGCGCGGAGATGCATTTGCGGCGCGCAATCGGTTTGCAATGAAGATCGACGAGAAGGCGGAGCCGCCGATGTTCAAAATCACGGAGACGCATTCGGCGGCGACATGGCTGTTGCACCCCGACGCGCCGAAGATCGAATTGCCGAAAGAACTGCGCGCGCGTTTGGCACGCTCTCGAAAGGCGGCGAATTACAATGTCTGAACCGCTCTTGAAGGTCAGCAATCTTCGACAGCATTTCAAAATCTCGCGGAACTTCACGGTCAAGGCAGTCAACGGCGTGTCGTTTGAAGTGCGCGCGGGCGAGACGTACGGTCTGGTAGGTGAATCCGGCTCCGGCAAGACGACAATCGGACGCTCGATCATTCGACTGTATGATCCGACCGACGGCGAGATCGTCTTCAACGGCAAAAAAATATCCGGGGCACTCGACGGAGAAACGCGTCAAATGCTCCGAAAAGACATGCAGATGATCTTTCAAGACCCGTTTTCTTCATTAAATCCAAGGAGAAGGGTATACGATATCCTTGCGGATGTTTTGCTCACCAACAGGGTATGTGATAAGGGGGAGGTAAACGGCAGGGTTTCCGGATTGCTGCAAATGGTCATCGTACTGATCGGTATCAGCTTTCTGACTTTTTTATTAACCTATCTGTCGCCGGGCGACCCTGCGCGCAATATATTTACTCATGCCGGTGTCATGCCTTCTTCGGAAATGATTGAAGAGATGCGCGTGAAGCTGGGACTGAACCTCGCCGGCTCGAATCAGAGCGTGTATGAACCCACGACGGGCGTGACGGGCGAAGGCCTGATGCGCGACCTGACGTGGTTCACGCGTCCTACGGTGCCCGTAAAGTTCTCCAACGGCCACTGGGCCTACACCGACGGCAACGGCGCCATCTCGCAGTCGA
>CALGGX010000317.1 GCA_937916025.1 uncultured Selenomonadales bacterium | reverse complement strand
CTCGCCCATAAGCTTTACGGCATCCATATTGATTCCGGCCTTTGTTGTGGCAACGTTAACGGATGAACACACAAGCTCAGTCCCGGCTAATGTCTCAGGAATTGACGCGATAAGCCTCCTGTCAGATTCAGTGAAGCCCTTGTGAACCAGTGCAGAGAACCCCCCGATGAAGTTCACTCCGCATTCTTTTGCGGCAGAGTCCATAGCTTGGCCGATGATTGCGTAGTTGTCGCTCTCACATGCAGCAGCAGCAAGGGCTATCGGAGTCACTGAGATTCTTTTGTTGACGATGGGGATTCCGTATTCGTGCTCGATCTGTTCGCCGGCACCGGCGCGCTCGGATTGGAAGCACTCTCGCGAGGAGCAACGTCCGCGACGTTCATCGATCGGAGCTCGACCGAGATCATCGCCGACAATTTCAATCGATCGCATCTCGAAAATGCCGAGATACTCCGCGCGGATGTTTTTCGATCAATCGAGCGGATGTCCGATCGGCAATTCGATTTGATTTTCGCCGATCCGCCGTATCATTTCGGAATCGCGCAACGCATTTTGTCGGCGGTTTCGGAAAAAAATCTTCTCGCCGAAGGCGGATTGTTGATCCTCGAGCTCGGTGTCGACGAAGCGGAATTGAGCTCACCTACGCTCGAAAAAATTCGCCGCGTCGAGTACGGGCACACAACGGCAATCGAAATTTTTGGGAGGCTGCAATGATACGAGCGGTTTGCACGGGCAGTTTCGATCCGGTGACGGTCGGGCACGTCGACATTTTTGAGCGCGCGGCGTCCGTCGTCGACGAGTTGATCGTCTGCATTTTCATCAATCGAAAAAAGAAATACTTCTTCACTCTCGATGATCGGCTGAAATTTCTGAAGCTGTCGACGGCGCATCTGCCGAACGTTCGCGTCGAGCATTTTGAAGGGCTCGTGACCGAGTACATGCGTTCGATCGACGCAAACGTGATTGTGCGCGGACTTCGCTCGGCGGCCGATTTCGAGCATGAATTCCGCGAAGCGCAAATGATCAAACGGTTCGCGCCGAAAATCGAAACGGTTTTTTTGTTGACAGCACCGGAGTTTTTATTTATAAGTTCATCAGGCGTGAGAGAAGTGTTATCCTTCAACGGCAACATAGGCGGGCTGGTTCCGAAGACCGTTGAAGCGGCAATAAAAAATTTGAGTGGGGATGTTTATGGCAGTACGTGATACACTGGATCAGATCGAAGCACTGGTGGCGGACGCCTCGCACCTGCCGTTGACGGCAAAAGTTGTCATCGACGAAGAAGATTTGGTGCACTTGGTTGAGGAACTTCGACAGGAATTGCCGTTGGAACTTGAGCGCGCCGATGAAATCATGCGCGAGAAAGACAAGATCATCAAAACGGCGCAGGACGAGGCGGCGGCGATTGTCAAACAGGCGAAGCAATTTGCCGAGAAACTGCTCGATGAAAACGACATCGTGGTGAAGGCGCGCGAACGTTCGCAAACGGTGTTGACGCAGGCAAAACAACAGGAGCAGGAAATAGTCGAGCGGACTCGGATCAACGCGCGGCAGTTGCAAGACGATGCCGATCGCTACGCAAATCAGGTTTTCGATCAACTGATCGCGCACGTGACGAGCACATTTCAGGGCGTGCAACAGGCGCAGGCGGGGCTCGAACAAGCGCGGCAAATTCTGCAACAGGCGAAAATCTCGATGAATCAGGCGGCGGCTCAGCAAGCGTATGCGCAATCGCAATCGCCGGCTTACAATTCGCAATTGCAGTCCGGTTCCAATTACGGAATGGATCCGAACAACTGATAAACGTCCCGAGCAGCGAGCCGAAGTCGTTGCTCGTTTTTTTTAATCGAGAATTGGGAGGAATGCATGCAATGACCGAGAAAGAAAAAATGTTTGCGGGGCAGTGGTATGATGCCAATTTCGACGAAGCACTCCGCGCGGAGCGGACGAAGGCGAAGGAGTTGTGCTTTCAATTCAATCATACGCGTCCCATGGATCTGAAAAGTCAACAGCGAATTTTGAGCGAATTGCTTCCGCAAGTCGAAGTCGGGCGCGTTGAAATTCTCGCGCCGCTCATGGTCGATTACGGCTACAACATCAAAATCGGCGCGGGCTCGTTTTTCAATCACAATTGCTATCTGATGGATTGCGCGGCGATCACTTTCGGCGAGCACTGCTTTGTCGGACCGGATTGCGGATTTTACACGGCGACGCATCCGTTGATTGTCGATATGCGCAATGCCGGACTCGAACGCGCGCTTCCGATCGAGATTGGAAACGACGTGTGGCTCGGCGGCGGCGTGCGCGTCATGCCCGGCGTCAAGATCGGAACGGGCTCGGTGATCGGCGCGGGTTCGATCGTAACGAAAGACATTCCGGAGGGCGTGATCGCGGTCGGCAATCCGTGCAGGGTGATCCGTCCCGTCATCGATCAAAGCATCCGAGTTTAACTTCAATTTTCCTTGCGTCGATGAAAAAGCTCAATCGAAAAGGAAGCATCGCAATGAATATCGATAATCAGGAGTCGAATGATTTTTTCAAGAAAGATGACAGCCTCGCCGTCAAAGCTCTGAAGAGTGCCGGTCTCTTTGCGGCATGTGCCGTCGGACTTGCCGGTTACGGTATTTGTAAAGGCGTGCAATTCGTCGGTCAAAAATTCGATGAAGATCAAAAACTCCGCGCGGAGATCGAAGAAAGCAATCAATATTGCGCCGAAGTCAACGCCGAGATCGAAAAACAACGTCTTGAAATCAACGCCGTCTTTAACTTCGAGAACGAGGCCCGCCTTCAGCTGATGCAAAAGATCTGTGCACAATTCGCGGTTTGCGAATTGCTCGAAGAGATTTTTGACGACCGCGAGGCGAATCGCAATTTCGATCCGAATTTTTCCGTTCCGCTCGAGCAAAAAAATCTCGACGTCGAAACAAACCTGCGCGAGCCGCTCATCGGCGGAATCGGAGCGGGTTTGGCGGTCGGAGCCGGGGCGATCGGATTGGTGACGGCGTTCGGAACGGCAGGAACCGGCGCGGCAATCTCCGGCTTGACGGGCTCGTCATACATTCACGCGACACTCGCGGCACTCGGCGGAGGAACTTTGGCGAGCGGCGGTTTCGGAATGACGGGCGGAATGATCCTGCTCGGAACGGCAACGCTCGCTCCGGCGATTGCGATTGCCGCTTCGCTCGCCGACAGTCAATTGAAACGAAATCATCGGCGAGCCCTCGAGAATAAGAAATATGCCGAGAGCGCGCGCAAAGAAATTCAAATGTTGTTGCCGAAAATCAGAAAGGGCGCGGAAATTTTTCGAGAGCTGAATTATCGAATCGCAACCCTCGATCGGTTCTTTGAAGACTTGTTGAAAATGTCGGCGGCGGGCTCCGAACTCGATCGATACCGTTCGATATTGCGCGAGACGGCATCCGTGCTGACAAATTATTGCGAGTTGTCGATTGTAAAAGCGGACGGCGCGATCAACGAAAACTTCAACGCCGAACTTGATGCGGTCGATCGTGCCGCTTCGGAGTGTCGGGATCATTTTTACGAGCTCCGCGCCGGGCAGAGTCCGAAGTCCCGAGCGACTCTCGATGAACTCAAGCATCTCGTCACGAATGAGATCGTCGTCGACAAAGAAATTCGCTCCGTTTTCGACGAGTCTCTCGAAAACGCCGAGGAGGAACTCGACATCACCGCCGCTTGGATGAACGATTGGGTTGTCGACGATCGGATGAAACGATCGATGAAACGGTTGCTTGAGCGCGGAGTCAAGCTCAAAATTTTTTGCGGCATCGAAAGTTTTAACGACGCCGGTCGGGCGCGCGAATCCAAAACGAACAAAGTTGCCGCCGATTTGAAACGACTCTTCGGCGAGCGAAAGAATTTTGTCATTCAATCGACGAACAGCCACGCCAAAGTCTTTGTTTGCGATGAAAAGTTTTATGTCGTCTCGAGCCTCAACGTCCTCTCGAACAGTTACTTCAAATGGAATGAAGTCGGGCTGAAAGTCTCGAACGATACGAAAAATCTCCGCGAGCTCCGCACCAAACTTTTTCATTCCGATCAGACGGGAGGTTGATTGATTTTGATCGATGAAAAAAATATTTCGGACGATGATCCCGAAGTTCGACGTCCGGAGATCAACGCGAATTTTTTTTGGACGCTGTTCAAATCGACGTTCGTCGTCAGTGCATTCACGGTCGGTGGCGGCTATGTCATCATTCCGTTGTTGAAGGCGAAATTCGTCGACGAGTATCATTGGATCAGCGACAAAGAAACGCTCGACATGATTGCGATCGCGCAGTCGACGCCGGGTATCATGGCGGTTAATACGGCGATCATGCTCGGCTATCGCATGGCGGGAATTTCCGGCGCGATTGTCGGCATGATTGCGACCGTTCTGCCGCCGTTAATAATCATCACAATCGTGGCGTCGTTTTACGATCTGATTGCCGAAGACGAATACGTGCAACTCGTGTTGAAAGGCATGCAATGCGGCGCGACCGCTCTGCTGTTGAATGTTGCGATCGATCTGCTCGTCAAGCAGTTCAAAAAAAAATTGCTCCTGCCGATTGCAATCATCATCGCGACGTTCATTGCGAATTTGTATTTCGGAGTGAACATCATGATTTTGGTTGCGATCGACGGAGCGATCGGATTTTTCCTGATGCGCGAGAAGATTTACGGATAAACGGAGGCGCGGGGCATGATTTATTGGCTGTTGTTTTTTGAGTTTGCGAAGATCAGTTTGGTATGCGTGGGCGGCGGCTACGCATCAATGCCGCTCATTCAGGCGAGCGTCGTCGACGGCTATCACTGGCTGAGTCTTTCGGAGTTCATCGACATCTTTACAATCTCGCAAATGACGCCGGGACCGATCGGAATCAACGCGGCGACTTTTGCCGGAATGAAGATCGCGGGAATTCCCGGGGCGATCTGCGCGACAATGGGCTTCGTAACTCCGTCATTGTTTTTATGCGTGACGCTCGCGAAGATCATGTTCAAATACGGCGATCTCGGAGCGATCCATGGAATTCTCAACGGACTTAGACCGGCTGTTATGGCATTGATCGCCGCCGCTTGCGTGAGCTTCGTCCTGCTTGCGGTCTGGAACGTCGAGAAGATCGCAAAGGCAAATCTCGCGGCACTCGACATGCGCGGATTGATCATTCTGATCCTCGCCTTGATTGCCGCCCGAATGAAGCTCGGCGCGATCAAATTGCTGACGGCGTCCGGAGTGCTCGGACTTGTTCTCGGCATGATTTTTTAATCCGCGCGAGGCTTGAGGTAATTTTTTTCGATGTATCGGAAATATTCAAAGTGAGTAACGGCGTCTTCGAGCTCGAAAAACGGTCCGTCGATGTAAGTGTTGACCTCGAAAATTTTGAAGTCATATTCCGAACCGCGCTTCTGAATTCCCATGTCGACGCCGATATCGAAAAGCGTCGTCGCCCACAACTGTTGATAATACTCCGGAAAAGTCCTGCCGAACTCTTTGAGCTTGTCGTAAATCATCTTCCAATCGTCGCCGTATTCGGCTTGCAAAAATGTTTCGTACTTCATGGAATATCCGCCCGTGGCAATGTTTGAAACGACGCCCGCCGCATTTCCGATGCGCGGAAACGGCGACACTTTGAAACAACCGCGCGCGCCGCGCCGACAATGAATCCTGATGTCAAACGGATTGCCCGAGCGCGTCCGCGAGACGATGTACGGTTGCAAAATGTGTTTTCGCCGAACCAAATTCTCGTTGTAGAATTTCAGAAATTCGTCCGGCGACATTTTCAGCGTTTCATTCTGTACGTTGACGATGTAAGTTCCGCCGTCGAATTGAATGTGGACGATGCCGATGCCGCGCGCGCCGCGTTGCGGCTTCATGATCACGTCGTTGTGATTTTCGCCGAGCAGTTTTTGAAATTGTTCAAACGAGTCGATCACATGACTCTGAATCAAAAAATCCGTGTACTTGCCGTCGTTCAGCAAAATCTCGTAAGTCTTTTGTTTATCCGTCCGAAGGCTGTGTCGAATGACGTAGCAATCCTGCTCGAGCCGCTCCAGTCGCGCCCCGTCCTCGCCTTCCATGATCGCATTGTCAATAATTTGAGGAAACGGCACCTCGCGATTGACTTTCGTATTTCCGATCAGGAACATGCCTCTGACGGTTTTGTTTTCAAAATCAATATCGCTCGGATTAAACGAAAACAGCTCGATGTTGAATTGCTTCGCGGCGAAAAACATTGCGTATTTCGTGCATTGCGGATGCCAAAATCCCGCGCGGTTCTTTTGACAGATGCCGACGCGCAAAACCGTGTCGTCGACGAGTTTTGTTGCCGATAACGGCGCAATCGATTTATTCTCCGCCGCGTTGTCTTCGTCAACATTTTTATCCGCCGAAAGCAGTTGCGCACTCGGTTGCGGATCATGATCGCGCCGCGCGAGATATCGCCGATACGCAATTAAACCCGACAGGAAGTGTTCGATGTCGTCGTTGCGGACGCGGAACGCATGATGGCGAATGAAGAAACTGCCGACGATCGAATCCGGCTTTGCAAAATACATTGCCGTTTCCGGATAAAAATGTCCGTTCAACATGTTCGCCGCGCGCGCTTCCATTGCCGCATAAAAGTCCTCGAAGTTCACGCGCTCGAGCAGATCCGACATGTCGGGCATTTTTTTTATGCGCTCGAGCATGGTATCCGCCGCCGCCATCAATTCCATCAATGTCGGGAATTGCGTATCGCGATGATAAATGAATTGCAGATGCCCGAGGAAATTGTTGATGCCGAACTCGAAATACTCCCGCTTCGGCTGATATCTCGTCAATTCGTTGACGGCATAAGACAACCAGTGATCATGATTTTTCCAATGATCGGTTGCAATGAAATGTTTAAAGGCGAGCTCGGACGCCTCGAGCAATTTCTCATCGCGAGTAAGCGAATACAGCCGCATCATTCCGAAGACCGCCTCGCCGTCGTAATACACCGTCCGAAACGGAGCTTTGATCGTAAAATCGCCGGCGTTGAGAACATGCACGAAGGAGCCGTCGTCGTTTTGCATGGTTTTAATCGCGCGCGAGAGTGCATTCATCAGCGGCAGATATTTTTCCGAGTGCATAAGCTCGGTGAATTTCGCGAACGCCACAATCGAAATGCCGAGCGCGCCCAGTTTCAGCTCTTTGCTGTCCGGCTCCTCGACGTAAGCGACTTGCGTGCCGTCAATCATTCGCCGCCACACGATGAAATTCTTCGCGGCGTAATCGAGCGAGCGATTGATCGCCTGACGAAGTTCTTCCTTCCGCGCGGAACGATCATTCGGCGCATAAGTTTCATAGACGTCAAGCATTGCAAATGTCGAGCTGAAATGTCGAAGCGTGTTGTAGCCCGAGACGATTCGATTGAAACACGGCAAACGCCCGTAAATGAAACGCCCGTTGTTTTCGATCTGCCGCGTAAGATGAGAGGCGGCGTTGCGAGCGATTTGCAAACAAAGCTCCGAGTCGAGCGGCGAAACTTCGCGATGCCCCGAGCCGTCGATCGGCAACGGAATTTCCATGCCGTCGGCAATGAACGCACTCGCCGTATCGAAAACGACAATTTGCGTTTCGGGCTCGAGTTTCGGAAATTCGCATCCGAATCTCGTTTTGCAATATCGATCGGCAAACTCTTGATTGAATTTGCCGCGCCCGCCTTCCGTGTTGTAGAGCATCAAATTCGCGTTGAGTTCCTGCTCGGTAAATGCGATTGAAAAATCCGGAAGCGCGATGCCGCGTCGGAAATAATTTCGCCGGGTTTTGCCGACTTCAGTCGTGAATTCCTGCCATGTCATGGCTTCGGCTTTGACGACGACATCCGCGCGGAAGATCGAAACTGTCGCTTCGCCGAGTGCGGCTTGCAATTGATTGAAAGCATCCTCCCATGCCGCATTCGGCTCGATTGCCGAAGCATGTCGGACGACCGCCTTTGCCTTCATGTCCGTTGCCGAGAGAAAAATTCGACAGGGACGGCTCGCGCGCGATGACAATTCATTCAAAAAAAATGTTTTGAGCCGCGCGGCTGATTGATCTGATATCATTGCAATCTCCTTTGGATCAGTAATTTTCATAAACTTCGCGGACGCATTCGAGAATGAGTTCATTGTTTTCGTCACTCCGCACGCCGTCTTTGCGCCACGTCTTTTGATCGGCATAACCCGCTGCCGCGACCGCTTCTTTTTCATGCATCGCGGCAAGCACTTTATTCATGACATTTGCGCCGTAAAAAATGTCGTCCTGAAAAACCGGCGTGCCGTCCGCGTAACGATATTTTTTCATGACGGAACTCGGAATTTCGGTTTTGTCTTTGCATTCGACGGCGAGCGGATACCACAACAAATTCGCCGCCTTGTATCTCTCGCTGAAGATTGCCGCCTTCGACAGCCGACTGTTCAGCGTCATGTACATGCTCTTGACCGTCGGATATTTTTTGACTGCATGAATCGAATCCTGAGACCAACGCGCCATGCCCTCGAGATACCAACTGTTTCTGAAATATGTGGCTCCGTATTGGATCAAATGAAAATACTCAGGCGCGGGCGTCGAATTTTTTCGCGGATCGACAACCGCCGCGACTTTGATGTGCAACGCGCGCTTGCCCGAGCCGTCTTTCGAGGTCCATTTGCCGCTGTAAGCAAGCCCGTTCGAGTTGCCCATATTCGCCTTCGCGAGCACGTGCACTTCAATCGTGCCGATATTGGGATATCTCGGCGATTTGAACGGATCGGGGAAGCCGCAAACATCATGGAAAACTTCCCGCGCGGCGTTGATCTGAATTGCAATGTCCTCGACGACATCCGGGACGGAATTTTGATTGACATCATCCGCCTTGACGGCATTTTCTCCGGTACGCTCGAACACGACATAAACGACGCCTTGTTGATGTACTTCCGCTTCGCCGGGCGCGATCGACGCAAAAAGAAACATCAGTGCAAGCAGAATTTTCTTCATGCCGATTCTCCCGCCGCTTCGATTCTCAAAAATTGCCCCGCGCGATCAAAAAATTCTCGCGATTTGAGCACCCCGCTTTTATTGACAATCGCATAAGTTTCCTTCAAAGCGAGCGAGCCGTCGGGGCGATAATACAAAATCTCTTCCGGAATTCCGTTTGTCGGCGAGAGACTCTGACGACAACTCAAAAAGCCGAGCGGATCATAGACCTCGCGGCGAATTTTTTTGCCGTTCTCGAAAAAGTTGATAAAGCGCAATTTCTGATTGTCGCGATCATAAATGCAATACATCAGCAATCGGTTGTTGCGCAAAACTCTCAAGCCGGAATTGGTATATTCGAGCCTGCAATCGGCATCGATCGGAGGAAGTTTCGCCGTGCGCTCCGGTTCGTTTTGTCGATCAATTTCCTGCAGACGATCGTACATCTCGAAATTCGGATCATTGAAATTCGCCGATTGTTCTTTCGGCGGCTGAACTTCGTTTGACGGTTGAATTTCAACACTTGCAATCGACTCGTTATCCGCATCGGCTTCGGCAATCGGCTCTTCAATTGCAACCTCCGCCTTCGGCACTTCCGAACCGGCTTGTATGTTGAAAATGCCGTCGCCGATCGCTTCGCTCTCGAGCAGTTTTTGACTCGGCTTCGGATCATGATCGCGCCGCGCCAGATATCGCCGATAATTGACGAAACTCGACAGGAAGTGCTCGACATCGTCCGTACGAACGCGAAAAGCATGATGCCGAATGAAAAATGCTCCGACGATCGACTCGGGGCGTTTGAAAAACATTGCCAGCTCCGGCCAGAAATAGCCGTTCAGCAAATTCTTCGCGCGCGCTTCCATTGCCGCGTAGAAGTCCTCAAAATTCACCCGCTCGAGCAGATAATGCATGTCCGGGCGAGCTTTGATGTTTTCGAGCATGGCGTCCGCCGCCATCATCAATTCGAGCAGTGTCGGATATTGCGTATCGCGATGGTAAACGAACGGCAGGAAGTCGAGGAAATTGCTGATGCCGAAGTCAAAGTACTCCGCCTTCGGCTGATACTTCGACAGTTCGTTGATCGAATAAGACAACCAGTGATCGTGATTGCGCCAATGATCGGTTGCAATGAAACGTTGAAACGCGCGCTCGGATATCTCGAGATATTTCGGCTCCTTCGTCAACGAATACAGTCGCATCAAGCCGAAGATTGCTTCGCCGTCGTAATAGACGATTCGGAACGGTTCCTTGACGGAGTAATCGGTCGAATTGAGCACATGTACAAACGAACCGTCCGGTTTTTGCATCGTCAAAATGCCGCGCGCGAATTTTTCCATCAACGGAATGTATTTCTTCGTCTTCATCAATTCGCAGTATTTGGCGAGCATGACGATCGAAACGCCGAGCGCGCCGAGTTTGATCTCGTTCCCCGTGTCGACGAGATACGCCGCTTCCGAACCGTCATCGAGTTTTCGATACGCAACGAAATTTTCGATGCCGTATTTCAGCGCGCGAGTGATCGCCGAGCCGAGCTTCGCGTTGCCGATCTTATTGTAAGTGCCGTACACGTCGAGCATTGCAAAAATCGAACTGAAATGCCGAAGCGTGTTGTAAGAAGGAACGATTTTATCGGTGCAGGGATAATGCCCGTAAATGAACCGTCCGGATTTTTGAACTTCGCCGGCGAGATACGCCGCTCCGGTACGCGCGCATTTCAGAAATGTCGCGTCGTCGATGTGGGAGGCGTTGCGATGTCCGGCGTTGAGTTCCGTGCCGGTGATCTGCAACGGCGTTTTCTCCTCGTCGGAGACGAATGCGCCGTTCGTCGTGAAGATCACGACGGGCGAATCGGGCTCGAGTTTCGGAAAATCGCAACCGAAACGCGTTTGACAATAAATATCGCATTTATCCGGGCGAAAAACGCAACGCCCGCTGCCTTGTTTGCCGTCTTTATAAAACATGCCGTTGGCGTTGTGCTCGGATTCGGTGAAGACGATTTTGAAGTCGGGATCGAGTGCAAGCCCGCGACGGAAATAATTGCGTCTTGTTCCGCCGATAAGCTTCAGAAAATCCTGCCACGTCATGTTTTCGGAATCGATGATCCAATCCGCGCGGAGGATTACGGGTTTTATCGAGCCGAGTGCGGATTTCAATTGCTCGAGTGCAGTGTTGTAAGCGTCGAGCGGATCGGCGGATTCGGCATGACGAGTGACGGCGCGCGTTTTCATGTCCGACGCGGCGAGAAACACTCGGCACGGCTTATAAGAATTGCGAGCGACGGCGTCGAGGAATGTCGGGCGCAATCGCTTCGCCAGTTGATCTAATGACATTATGATCTCCTTCCGCAAAGAAAATTTCATCGAATTATATCATGTATCGCCTTGACTGATCAATCGAAGGCAAGACTTCTCCCATGGGCAGATGCAAATCGAGCAGTCGTTGGGAGCAAACATGTTGATTTGACGCGACTTTTGATCGAAGGCAAGACTTCTCCCATGGGCGGATGCAAATCGAGCAGTCGTCGGGAACAAACATGTTGATTTGACGCGACTTTTGATCGAAGGCAAGACTTCTCCCATGGGC
>CALGGX010000316.1 GCA_937916025.1 uncultured Selenomonadales bacterium | reverse complement strand
GCGGCTTGATATAAATTATTGCGGAGGTGTATTTTCATGAAGAAAAAATTTTTTCAACTGATTTTATTTGCGCTGGTTTTAATAACGGCAAGCACGGTATGTGCGGCAAAAAAGTCACCCGAGCAGCTTCGTGCCAAACTCGATGAGATGAGCGTTCAAGTGTTGGATCGCATGTATCAAAAATGTCCGGCATCAGAGGCGGCAGTTCAAGATGCATATGCTTACTGCACAATCAGTGCCTCCGGCGTAAAGTGGGGCTTAATGGGCGACGATCACGGGCGCGGGGTTGCCGTAAACAATCAGACCGACGAAAGGATCTACGTGAAGATGACGGAAGTAACTCTGGGCATAAATTTTGGCGCGAAGGAATACGATTTGCTTTTCGTGATCCAAAATCAAGAGGCGTGGGAGAGATTTATTTCGGGCAATATCAAATTCGGCAGTGAAGCATCGGCGCAGGCGAGCGACGGAGTGAGCGGCGGCACTGTTGCAGACGCCAAAATCATCGCAAACGGCGTGTGGGTTTACCAGCTCGACAAAAAGGGTTTGGCGGTTGAATTGTCTTTCAAAGGCGCGAGAATTTCTCCATACCGAACACTCAATTAAAATAAACGGCATGAAAAAACTATTTACGATTGATGATTTTATTGCAGGCATTATTGCGGCACTCGGCTATGGTCTCAGCTTTGACATTCCGAGAATACTGGGCTGTGAGCAATGGCAGTGTTTGTTGAGTTGCTGTACCGCGGGTTTCGCATTCGACAGAATTGCCAACAAGATTGTGTTCAGCAAAGCCGTACAAACTGACGCGCTGAACAAATGCTTGGTTTTTGTCGCGTTCATGGCAATATTTTTTGCGATACAATATGTCGTCGTCTCTTCGACGGAATTATCAATGTACGAATATTTGTTGGGACAATACGCGTATTTAATGGTTGTGTCAATGTTGGGGTTTGCGTTCAGTATGATGCTCCGTCGGTACCGCATAAAAAAAATTCAAGAGAGCTACGGCGATGGGAGCAAGGGCTTCGTATTTGACTACCTGCTGAAAAGAAACGACGTTCTTGCGGAACTGAATAAGCAGAATCAGCCGATTAAAGGCGCATTTGATGCCGAGCTCGCGGTAAAGACAAAAAACGGCGTCTTTGTCGGCGAAAAAATGAATGATTCCATATTCTTCTGCGGCATACCCTACGCTCAGCCTCCCGCCGGCGAACGCCGTTGGAAAGCCCCCGAGCCGTTGCCGGAATCGGAAGATGTGTTCGAGGCAAAATATTTGGGCGCGTCAGCAATTCAAGTCGATTACGACGGTTCGGTCTTAAAACACCACCGACAAAGCGAGGATTGCCTTACGCTTAATATTTGCGTTGGAGCCAAAAAAACTCATAATAAAAAATCGGTCATCGTGATTTTTCACCACGGCGATTTTTCCTACGGCGGTTCCGCTGATCCGATACTGTACGGAGGAAATTTTACAAAAATCTATCCGGATGCGATTGCCGTCAGCTTCAATTACCGTCTGGGTATCTTCGGCTTCATCGATTTTTCCGAAGTGCCCGGCGGCGAGGAATATCCCGACGCGCTGAACCTTGGCTTATTGGATCAAATAGCTGCCCTCCGATGGATTAAAGAGAATATAGCGGCATTTGGCGGCGACCCCGAACGCATTACGGTGATGGGCTTCGAGTCGGGCGCACTCTCCGTCAGTCTTCTTGCGGCGTCGGCGCAGGCAAAGGGATTGTTTCAAAGAGCATTCATATTTAACGGCAGTCCGATTGCCTCTTACGCGACCCCGGAAGTATCAAGAGAACTGGCGAAGAAACTCCTGCAGACAACATCGACAACGACGATGAAAGAACTTTTGCGCCTTTCAACGCGACAGCTGAAAGAAGCGTCTCAAAAACTTGCGTCGGAGTTGTCCGCACCGACCCGCGACGATAAATTGATTCCTGTCGACGTGTACGCCGCCTATCGGCACGGAGCGGCTTCCGGCATCGAATTTATTATCGGCATTGCAGCCAATGAAAGACAACTTTACAAATCCTCTGTCGGCAATGATAAATACGATGATTTCATTTCCAAAGAGTATAACGGCATTCTGAATTATCTTGATGCGGTTCATCCCGACGACGCAAAAGCCGTAAGAGCTTATGTCGAAGAGCAAACGGCGACGATGCCTGCGTTGGAAGCAAAAGCAAGGGTATTTGAACAATGCTACGTTTTGAGTCTCTACAGATGCGCACAAAAATTGTCAGAGAGCGGCAACAAAGTCCGTCTTCTCTATTGGAACGTAAAGCCGCTGATTGAAAAACTGGGCTCCGGCACTTTAGATGCAGCGGCGGCATTTTTGGGGAACCGTGAGGCGGCGCAAATGTATGGCAACGTGCAGAATCGGAATATAGCCGAGATACTCCAAAACCTTTTCCGGAAATTTAACAACGGAGACAAAATGCGACTTTTCAATAATGAAATCAAAGGAATCGACGCCATAGACTGGAAAGAATTTCCCTTTGCACTTGTTGTATCCGAAGAAACGTTCAAATGCGCGTCGGTCGCTGACAAGCTGACAGAAATCAAAGACTTACCGGAGCTTATCGATCAATAAAAACGGTTGACAGCAGCGCAAAAACTCTGTATCATTATAAAAAAAGTGATCGATGCTCGCGGGAGCGGGCTGATATAAATGCAGACGGATGGTTACGTTTTTGCGGCCAGACCGGCGGGGCTTTTGCCTTGTACGGTTTAGCCGCTTTTGATTTTTGAGGGAGGCGTTCAAAATGATCATTCGCAAAATCCTCAACAATAATGTGATAGTCACGGAGAATGCCGCCGGGCGCGAAGTCGTTGCGATGGGGCGAGGGATTGCATTCAAGAGACGTGTCGGCGATCGGATTGCGGACTCTGCCGTCGAAAAGATTTACACCATCAGCCGCGCAGACATGATGGATCGATTCAAGGAACTGGTCGCGAGCCTCTCGATCGAGTACCTTCAAACCGCCAACTGCATCATCGAATACGCCGAGGCACATCTCGATTGCCGTCTCAACGACAGCATTTACATTTCGTTGACGGATCACATTCACATGGCGGTTCATCGAATCCGCCACGGCATTTTGATCAAAAACATGATGTTGCTTGACATCAAACGCTTTTATGAGAAGGAATTTCAGATCGGGCAATACGCCGTCGAGCTTATGAACAAAAATTTCAACGTGATACTGCCGGAGGACGAGGCGGGCTTTATCGCATTGCACATCATCGACGGTCAATTGGATTTTCGACAGCCGATGGCGAATCGCATTTTGAATTTGATGGAAGAGATTGGAAGCGTGGTGCGAATGGTCTGCCGCATTGATTTCGATCGCGAGTCGATGAATTACTATCGGTTCGTGACGCATCTGAAGTTCTTCGCCAAGCGTGTATTCATGCATCAAGAGACTGCCGATGAGATTGACGAAGAGATGGGCGATATGATCAAGCGCAAGTATCCGCAAGCGTATGCGTGTGCCGAAAAGATTGCCGCGCTCGTCAAGCGCAAATACGATTACACTGCCAGCTCCGACGAGAAGTTCTATCTCACGATCCATATCGCGAAGTTCATATCCAAAAAATGAAATCAGGTTAATCCCCTCATAAACCTTACGATTGGATGGTTACGTTAAGTCGGCCAAACCTTCAAAGTTGAAACCACAATTTTAATTTTGGAGGTGCTCCTCATGCGTAAAAAGTTAGCCGCAGCGGTGATCAGCGCGGCACTGTTCGGGAGTCTCGGACAGGTTCATGCGTCGTCGAATTTCTTCGCCGACGTTCCGGCGGAAAGTTGGACTTACACCGCCGTCAACGAATTGCTGTCGACGGGCAAGATCGCCGATTATCCGACGAAAATTCCCGACGGTCGGATCTTGAGCCGGTTGGAGATGGCGATGATCGTCGACGAGGCTTCGCGCAATGTCGATGCATTGACGTCCGAACAGCGTTCGACTCTCGATCGGCTCCGCGCGGAATATGTGTACGACATCAAGAAGCTCGAGTTGATCAGCAAGCTCGATCGGCTCGACGACCGCGCGCTCGAAAAGCTCACCGACAAAGATTCCATTCCGTTCACGCAGCAAGACAAAGACCGGCAAGACAAGTTGGCGGCACTCGCCGATCGGTTCAGCTTCGACGGCTACGCGCGCGTTCGTAACGATCACTTCCTGAAGGACAACGGCTCCGGCGGAACCACTCGAACGACGCGCGCGAACATGATGCACATTCAGGTTGCCTCGCACTACAAAGTCAACGACGACTGGTCGGCGACGGTCGACTTCGGCTATCGTAACTCGTTGAGCGGCTTCGACAAGACGCGCAACCTTGCCTTCAGCGACAACGGCGAGAACGATACCGGCTTCAAGATGGACACGTACGTGACCGGCAAAATGCTCGGCGACGCGCTCACGGTCAAAGCTGGTAAGTGGAATGAATGGAATCCGTTCGGCTGGGGCATGGACATAGACTGCGATTTCGCCGGTGCTCAATTGACTTACGGCAAGAAAGATTTTAAGACGTTCCTTACGGTCGGCAAAATGGATTTATGGGATAACTTCATGGGCGGCGACCGCGACAGCGAGGAAATCACGAGCTTGCGCGCGTTCTATCCGTTCAGCAGAAAGGCAGACATCAACTTCGGCGTGGCGTACACCTCCGGAATGGAGAGTCGTTACCAAGACCCGGATGATCGCGTCTTTTCGTATTACACGCATGCGCATTACAAGTTCGACAACAATTGGGATCTCCGCGCGGGTACGATCAACGGCAATGCGAAACGCGCCGACAATCCGATCGCCGGAACGAAGACGAAGAAACCCGGACGTTGGTTGCAACTTCAGTACAAAAATGCCGATCTTCAAAAGCCCGGCTCGTATGCAATCACCGCCGACTATCGTTATGAGCCGGCTCTGAATTGGATCACCGTCACGGATTGGTGCGGGCTGAACGAGAAGTTTTTCCGTTTCGGTGTAGCGTGGGTTCCGGCGAAAAACATTCTGCTCGACACGTTCTATACTTGGGCGCGTGAGATTGACACCGATGCCCGCAATGATCTCTATCGCTTCCAAGCGAATCTCTTCTTCTGATTTCCGTTGACAGAAAAGCCCCGAGCGTGTATGATTGACTCGTCTAAAGAACAATCAGCACGGCACGGAGCCTTTCTGCATTTTCATTCTATCACGCCCCGCGCCGCGCTGTCAACAGCAAAAGGAGTGAGGGCATGATCATTTACAAGATCACCAACACAATTCCGGACAAAAACGGAAAGTTCAAAGCGTACGTCGGACAGACATCTCGATCGCTCAAAAAACGTTTCAATGAGCATGCAAAATGTCGTAGCAGCGCAATCGGAAAAGCAATCCAAAAGTACAAGCGGGAGCACTTCACCGTCGAAGTGCTCGAAGAGTGCGAGACCGTCGAACAGGCAAACAAGCGCGAAAAATATTGGATCGGATTCTACAACACCATCGCTCCGAACGGCTACAATCTCACCGACGGCGGACAACATTGTATTCCTTCTGAAGAAACTCATAAAAACATGTCGCGCGGTCAGAAGCATCGTTATGAGAGACAGGAGGAACATGAAAAATCTTCCGGAGCTCAAAAACGACGCGCTCAAACCCCGCTGGGGCGTTCTCAACTCTTAGCGGCTTCTCAAAAGGCGAAGGAGTTGGCAGATGAAAAACGTCGCGAAAGAGAAAGTCAACTTCCACCGAAATTTGCGAAGAAGTCTACGGCAGCAAAGCAACGAGCAGCAACTCCGGAAGGGCGCGCGCAAATTTTGAATGCGGTAGCCAAAAGCGTAGCATCTCGCGCGGAGAAGCGTCGTCAAAAAATCGAACAATAATCGGATAACAAACAGGATCAACAATCCAATGATAAGGGGGATCAAAATGGCTAAGTACACCAAACTTGCGGCGGATATCGTCGCGAACGTGGGCGGCAAATCCAACGTCATTAGTCTCGCTCACTGCATTACCCGCCTTCGTTTCAAACTCAAAGACGAGTCGAAAGCGAATGAAGACGCAATCAAAGCAATGGACGATGTCATTACGGTCGTGAAATCGGGCGGACAATTTCAAGTTGTCGTGGGCAATAAAGTCGGGGAAGTCTACGATGAGATACTCGCCTCGCAAGGCATTAACGCTGCCGGAGGAGCGGACGCCGCCGAAGAAGACGAAACTCCGAAGAAACCGCTCGATCTCTTTATCGACACGGTCAGCGGCATCTTCACGCCCGTGCTCGGAGTGCTCGCCGCTTCCGGTATGGTCAAAGGCTTGACGGCTTTGCTCGCCGCCTTCAACATCATCAGCAATGACGGCGGTACGTATCAAGTCATGTCAATTATCGGCGATGCATTTTTTTACTTCCTTCCTGTTTTCCTTGGCTTCAGTGCCGCGCGGAAATTTAAAATGTCGGAGTTCGCGGCAATGGCGATCGGCGCGTCGCTCGTCTATCCGAGTCTTGCAATCATCATGCAGGGTGAAACTCTTTACACCGTGCTCAACGGCTCGATTTTCGAGTCGCCCGTTCATCTCGAATTTCTCGGCATTCCGGTCATACTTATGAATTACGCATCGAGCGTCATTCCGATCATCCTCGCCGTGTGGGTCGGCGCGAAGGTCGAGAAATTCTACGC
>CALGGX010000315.1 GCA_937916025.1 uncultured Selenomonadales bacterium | reverse complement strand
CGAATTACAAAAAAGCAATCGTCAAACTGGCTGAAGGCGAGACAATCGAATTCTTCAGCGCATAATTTTTTGCAGAAGGAGGTTAAACGAAGTTGGGCATTAAATCATTCAAGCCGTACACTCCGGGCAGACGTTTTATGACGGTCTCGACATTTGACGAGATCACGACCGACAAGCCGGAGAAGTCGTTGCTCGCTCCGCTCAAAAAGCATGGCGGACGCAACAATCAAGGCAGACTTACCGTGCGGCACAGAGGCGGCGGGCACAAACGCCGTTATCGCATCATCGATTTCAAACGCAACAAAGACGGCATTCCGGCAAAAGTGATGACGATCGAATACGATCCGAATCGGAGCTCGCGCATTGCACTGGTGCAGTATGAAGACGGTGAGAAGAAATACATCGTTGCTCCGAACGGCTTGCAAGTCGGTGACATGATCGAATCCGGTCCGGACGCCGATATCAAAACCGGCAACACGCTTCCGTTGAAAAACATTCCGGTCGGCACGCTGATCCACAACATCGAAATGAAGATCGGCAAGGGCGCGCAAATGGTTCGCAGTGCCGGTGCCGCCGCGCAATTGATGGCAAAAGAAGGCAACTATGCAACAATCCGCATGCCGTCTGGCGAAGTTCGGAAAATCCACATCAATTGCCGCGCGACGATCGGTCAGGTCGGCAATCTCGATCACGAAAACATCACGATCGGTAAAGCCGGACGCTCGCGTTGGTTGGGCAGACGCCCGGCAAACCGCGGCGTTGCGATGAACCCTGTGGATCATCCGCATGGCGGCGGCGAGGGCAGAAGCCCCGTCGGTCGCAAGCATCCTGTCACGAAGTGGGGCAAGTGCGCGATGGGTGCAAAGACGCGGCGTAAGAAGGCGTCCGATAAACTCATCATTCGTCGCCGGAAGTAATGTTTTGACAATCGGAAGGAGGTGAACTCAAGTTGTCGAGATCAGTCAAAAAGGGACCGTTCATTCAAGAGAAATTGCTGAAAAAGGTTGAAGCACTCAACGCCGCCAACGATAAGAAAGTCATTCGTACTTGGTCACGTGCATCGACAATCCTGCCGTCGTTCATCGGACATACGATCGGAGTTCATGACGGCAGAAAGCATGTTCCGGTTTACATCACCGAAGACATGGTCGGACACAAACTCGGCGAATTCGCGCCGACGCGTACATTCAAAGGTCACGCCGGTGAAGAACGCAAAACCAATTTGAAGTAATCCGTCGAAAAGATTGAAGAAAGGAGGCAACTCCGTGGCAGCAGAACAGCAGGCAAAGGCAGTTGCGAAATTCGTCCGCATCGCGCCGCGCAAAGTCCGCATCGTGATTGATCTCATTCGCGGAAAAGACATTGCCGACGCATTTGCGATTTTGAAATTCACACCGAAGCGCGGAGCCGGCATCATCGAAAAAGTTCTCAAATCCGCCGTTGCCAACGCCGAGAACAATTACGACATGGACAGCAACAATCTCTACGTGGCGGCGTGCTATGTCGATCAGGGACCGACGCTCAAACGCATTCATCCGCGTTCGCGCGGGCAGGCGTTCAGCATTTTGAAACGCTCTTCGCACATCACGGTCATCGTCAAAGAAAAAGAGACGAATTAATCTCGGAAGAAGGAGGGAAAAGTTTTGGGTCAAAAAGTAAATCCGCATGGCATTCGGATCGGAATCATCAAAGATTGGGATGCAAAGTGGTATGCGGATAAGGATTTTGCAGCCAACTTGCATGAAGACATCAAAATTCGCAAGGAACTCAAAAAGCAACTTGCGGCGGCAGGTGTTTCGCGCATTGAAACCGAACGCTCGAAAAATCGTTTGAAGCTGACGATCCACACGGCAAAGCCGGGCATGGTGATCGGACGCGGCGGTTCCGGCATCGAAGACATCAAAAACAAGCTCAAGAAGCTCACCGAGAAGCGGCTCGAGATCAACATTATGGAGATCAAACAGCCGGATTTGGACGCGTCGTTGGTGGCTCGGAACATTGCCGATCAGCTCGAAAAACGCATTGCCTTCCGTCGTGCAATGAAGCAGGCGGTCGGTCGGACGATGCGGCTCGGAGCAAAGGGCATCAAAATTGCGGTCGGCGGTCGTCTCGGCGGTGCAGAAATTGCGCGTCGCGAATCGTATCGCGAGGGCAGCATTCCGCTTCACACGCTCCGCGCGGATATCGATTACGGCTTTGCAGAGGCGAATACGACTTACGGACGGATCGGCGTCAAGGTGTGGATTTTCAAGGGTGAAGTTCTGCCGGAGAAAAAATCCAAACTCGACAATGTCCTTCCCGAAGGGAGTGACGAATAATGCTGCAGCCGAAGAGAACGAAATTCCGCAAGCAATTTCGCGGTCGGATGAAAGGCAAAGCGCATCGCGGAAACACGATCGCGCATGGTCAGTACGGACTGGTCGCGTTGGAACCGGCATGGATCACGAACCGTCAGATTGAGGCGGCGCGTATTGCAATGACGCGTTACATTCGCCGCGGCGGTCAAGTGTGGATCAAAATCTTCCCCGACAAGCCGGTAACGGCAAAACCTGCCGAGACTCGAATGGGTTCCGGCAAGGGCTCGCCCGAGTACTGGGTAGCGGTTGTCAAGCCCGGGCGCGTGCTGTTTGAAATGGCGGGAGTTACACGCGAAGTCGCGCAAGAGGCGATGCGTCTCGCCGGGCATAAATTGCCGATCAAGACGAAGTTCATCGAGAACGAAGGTCAAGGCGATGTGTACATTCCGGTCGTCGAAGAGAGTCTCAAAGAGATGAAACATGACATCAAGGTCGCGCACGAGCACGAAAAAGAAGCAGAGGCTGAAGCGGCAAAAGAAGGCGGTGACGCTCATGAAGGCTGAAGAAATTCGCGATATGAGTGCCGATGAGAAGAAAGAACAGCTCAAATCGCTGAAGGAAGAGTTGTTCAATCTGCGCTTTCAGCATGCAACCGGACAGCTCGAAAATCCGATGCGCATTCGCGAAGTGAAAAAAGACATCGCGCGGATCAAGACGATCCAACGCGAAGAAGAAATTGCGGCGGCGAAGGCTTGATCGGAGCGACAATCGGATCGACAATCAGACATAAGGAGGTGCGATGGTGAGCGAAGAACGCAATCAGCGTAAAACTCGGACGGGCATCGTGGTCAGCGACAAGATGGATAAAACGATCGTCGTCAAGATTGAGGAACTCGAACAGCACAAGCTGTACAAAAAACTCGTCAAGAAGACGGTGAAATTCAAGGCGCACGATGAAAACAACGAGGCGCATGTCGGCGATAAAGTGTTTTTGATGGAGACGCGTCCGCTGTCGAAAGAAAAGCACTGGAGACTTGTCCGCATCGTCGAAAAAGCGAAGTAATTCAATGCGTAATGCGTAATGCGTAATGCGTAATGAAGAGACGATTTTAATTACAAATTACGAATTAAGAATTACGAATTGCTTTTGAAAGGGGGAGGTTCAATTGATTCAACAGCAGACAATGCTGAATGTCGGCGATAACACCGGCGCGAAAGAGATCATGTGTATTCGCGTGCTCGGCGGTTCGTTCCGTCGCTATGCGAATATCGGCGACATCATCGTCGCGACCGTCAAAAGCGCAACGCCCGGCGGGCAAGTCAAAAAAGGCGAAGTCGTCAAGGCAGTCGTCGTTCGGAGTCGCAAGGGACTCAGTCGCCCGGACGGATCGTATATCCGTTTCGACGACAACGCCGCCGTCATCATCAAAGAAGACAAAACTCCGCGCGGAACGCGTATTTTCGGACCGGTCGCGCGCGAACTTCGCGAGAAGGATTTCATGAAAATCATTTCGCTCGCACCGGAAGTTTTGTAATTCAATCAGAGAGGAGGTGCCGGATTGTCAAGCGCACCACATTTACACGTCAAAAAAGGCGATACGGTCGTCGTGCTCAGCGGTAAAGACAAAGGCAAGCAGGGCACAATCATCGAAGCACAACCGAAGCGCGGCAAAGTGATCGTCGAAGGCATCAACAAAGTCAAGCGTCACACGAAGCCGAATCTGAAGGCACCGCAGGGCGGCATCTTGACGAAAGAAGCTCCGCTCCATTCATGCAAAGTCATGCTCGTCTGCCCCGCCTGCAACAAACCGACTCGCATCGCGCATAAAGAAGTCAACGGTCAAAAAGTTCGCGCATGCAAAAAATGCGGCGAAGTCATCGATCAGACGAAATAATCGGAAAGGAGGATGACACTTGAACAGACTGCAGGAGAAATACAAAAACGAAGTCGTTAAGGCATTGACGGAGAAATTCGCATACAAAAACGTCATGCAGGTTCCGAAGCTCGAAAAGATCGTGATCAACATGGCGGTCGGCGATTCGGTCGGCAATCCGAAAGCACTGGAAGCGGCAACGAACGATTTGACGTTGATCGCCGGGCAGAAACCGATCGTCACGCGCGCAAAAAAATCGCTGGCGGCTTGGAAGCTCCGCAAAGGCATGGCAATCGGTTGCAAAGTCACGTTGCGCGGCACTCGGATGTACGAGTTTCTCGACAAATTCATGAATGTGGCACTGCCGCGCGTGAGAGATTTCCGCGGCGTGAGCACGAAGTCGTTCGACGGCAGAGGCAATTACGCGATCGGACTTAAAGAACAACTCATCTTCCCCGAGATCGAATACGACAAAATCGACAAAATTCGCGGCATGGACATTGTGATCGTAACGACGGCGCATACCGACGAAGAGGCGCGCGAGTTCCTCACGCAAATGGGCATGCCGTTCGCGAATAAGTAAGAAGGGGAGTGATTGTCAAATGGCAAAGAAGGCTTTGATCGAGAAGTGGAAAAAAGAGCCGAAGTTTTCGACGCGCCGCTACAATCGCTGCAAGATTTGCGGCAGACCGCACGGCTACCTTCGGAAGTTTGAAATGTGCAGAATTTGCTTCCGCGAGCTGAGCTACGCGGGAGTTATCCCGGGCATCACGAAATCGAGCTGGTAACAATCATCAGAAAGGAGGATATCGGTTAGCAATGGCAATGACTGATCCTATCGCAGATATGCTTACGCGCATTCGCAATGCGAACTCCGTTAACCACGAAAAAGTGGAAATTCCGGGCTCCAAGATCAAAACCGCGATCGCGGAAGTCTTGAAGCAGGAAGGTTTCATCAAGGACTTCAGCTTCACTGAAGACAACAAGCAGGGCATCCTGACGGTCTTCCTGAAGTACGGTCCGAACCGCGAAAAAGTCATCACCGGCATTCAGCGCATCTCCCGTCCCGGACTTCGCCAATATTCCAAGAGAAGAGAACTGCCGCGCGTATTGGGCGGTCTCGGCATCGCGATCATCTCCACGTCAAAGGGGATTATGAGCGACAAACATGCTCGCAAAGCCGGGCTTGGCGGCGAAGTCATCGCTTACGTCTGGTAAAGCAATGAATAATGCGTAATGCGTAATGCGTAATTCGTAATTAGGAACGAGGAATGAGGAATTAAAAGCTCGTCTCTTTCAATTATGAATTACGAATTAAGAATTACGCATTGCATTTTGGAGGTGTGAATAAATGTCGCGAATTGGAAGAGCACCAATCGAAATTCCCGTCGGCGTAACGGTCAATATCGACGAGGAAAATTTGGTGCATGTCAAGGGTCCGAAAGGCGAGTTGTCCCGTAAGATCCGTCCGGAAATGAAAATAAGCGTTGAAGGCAATGTCCTGACCGTGACTCGTCCTTCCGATAATAAATTGCATAGAAGTCTGCACGGACTCTCGCGCACACTGATCAACAACATGGTGGTCGGCGTGACGACGGGATTTACGAAAAATCTCGAGATTAACGGCGTGGGCTATCGCGCGGCGAAGCAGGGCAAAAATCTCAACCTGTCGCTGGGCTACTCGCATCCGGTGATCGTCGAGCCGCCTGAAGGCATAAGTTTCGACGTGCCGACCCCGACTTCGATCGTGGTGCACGGCATCAACAAAGAGACGGTCGGAGCGATTGCGGCGAAGATCAGAGGCTACCGCGAGCCGGAGCCGTACAAGGGCAAGGGCATCAAGTATGCGGGCGAGCACATCCGCCGCAAAGAAGGAAAAGCCGGCGCGAAAGGCAAGAAGTAAGGAGGTTGATCCGCGTGATTCAAAAGGCAGACAAAAATAAGGATCGTCAAAAGCGCCACCTCCGAGTTCGCAAACGCGTTTTCGGCACGGCGGAGCGTCCTCGCTTGAATGTGTTCCGCAGTCTGGCGCACATCTACGCACAGGTCATCGACGACGAAAAAGGCATTACGCTTGCGGCGGCAAGCACGATGGATAAAGATTTCGAGGGCAAAGGCGGCAATATCGAAGCGGCGAAAAAAGTCGGCTTGTCAATTGCGAAGAAGGCGATCGACAAAGGCATCAAAGCAGTCGTGTTTGATCGCGGCGGCTATATCTATCACGGACGCGTCGCCGCGCTCGCCGAGGCGGCTCGCGAAGGCGGACTCGAATTTTAAGCAAAGGAGGTTAAATGAATGCCAAGAAATGACAGATTCGATCGCAACGCCGGAGGCGAAAACGAAACTCCGGAGTTCGAAGAAAAAGTCGTGTATATCAACCGTGTCGCGAAGGTCGTCAAGGGCGGGCGTCGGTTCTCGTTCAGCGCGCTGGTTGTGGTCGGAAACAAGAACGGTAAAGTCGGCGTGGGGCTCGGCAAAGCGGCCGAAGTTCCCGAGGCAATTCGCAAAGGCGTCGACGATGCGAAGAAGAATTTGATCGAAGTCGCGCTGAAGGATCGCTCGATCCCGCACGGCATCGTCGGAGTGTTCGGAGCCGGCAGAGTGATGCTCCGCCCGGCATCGAAAGGAACCGGCGTCATTGCCGGCGGTCCCGCGCGCGCGGTACTCGAACTTGCCGGAGTGCATGACATTTTGACGAAATCGCTCGGCTCGTCGAATCCGAACAACATGGTTCGTGCGACGCTCGAGGGTTTGAAGCAGTTGAAACGTGCCGAGGTGGTTGCGGAACTTCGCGGCAAAACCATCAAGGAAATTTTCGGTTGAGGAGGCGTTCGGAATGGCAAAATTGAAAATCACGCTCAAACGAAGCCTCATCAGTCGTCCGGAAACGCAGCGTCGGACGGTCAAAGCACTCGGACTCGGCAGAATCAATTCGTATTCGATTCAGCCGGATAACGAATGCACTCGCGGGCAGATTTTCAAAGTGAAACATCTCGTTGCGGTTGAAGAAGTCGCGGATGATGTCGTCGGCAAAAAAGCTCGCAAGAGTAAAATCAGCACGAAGAAAAATGTTGAGCAGCAGGAGGTTGAAGCGAAATGAAATTGCATGAACTGAAACCTGCCGAAGGCTCGCGTAAAGTCAGAAATCGCGTCGGTCGCGGTACGGGTTCCGGCAACGGCAAGACTTCCGGGCGCGGTCACAAAGGTCAAAACGCCCGCTCCGGCGGCGGCGTTCGTCCGGGCTTTGAAGGCGGTCAAATGCCGATTTACCGTCGCCTTCCGAAGCGCGGTTTCAAAAATGTTTGGGCGAAGAAACTTGTTGCGATCAATCTCTCGACGCTCGAAGCGAAATGCGATGACGGCATTGAGATCAGTCTGGAATCGCTCCGCGAGCTCGGCGTGATCAAGAAGAAGAATTTCATCGACGGCATCCGAATTCTCGGCAGCGGCGAATTGACGAAGAAATTCACCGTCAAGGCTTGGGGCGTAACGGAGTCGGCAAAACAAAAAATTGAAGCGGTCGGCGGTACGATTGAAATTCTCAAGCCGAAGAAAACCGGTAAACGCGCCGCCAAAAAAAATCCTGAGGTGAGCTGAGTGCCGGCGGCACTTTCAAACATCGTCAAGATTCCGGAACTCCGACAGCGCATCGTCTTTACACTGATAATGTTCGCCGTGTTCAGAATGGGCACGCACATACCGGTGCCGGGAGTTGATCCGACAGCAATCGAGCAACTTTTCAACAACGGAAGTTTGTTCGGGCTGTTGGATCTCTTTTCCGGCGGCGCGTTCAGCAAGTTCTCGATCTTCGCGATGAGCATTACGCCGTACATCAACGCCGCGATCATCATGCAATTGTTGACGGTCGTCCTTCCGACGCTCGAACAATGGTCGAAAGAGGGCGCGGAAGGGCATAAAAAAATGACGCGCGTCACTCGGAAGTTGACGGTTGTGCTCGCGTTCTTTCAAGCGATCGGAATGTCAATCGGACTTCGGCAGGCGATTTTAAATCCGAATCCGGTCAACATTCTGATCATTGCGATCACGTTGACGGCGGGAACAACACTCTTGATGTGGATCGGCGAGCAAATCACCGCGCAGGGAGTCGGCAACGGAATTTCATTGATCATCTTCGCCGGCATCGTCGCCGCATTGCCGAAGAATATCGGAATGATCTGGCAATACATCCAAGCCGGAACGATCAATTACTTCAGCGTCGTGTTGTTCGCGATAATTGCAATTTCGATGATCGTCTTTGTAATTTTCATCGAGGCGGGCTTTCGTCGAATTCCGATCACTTATGCGAAACGTGTCGTCGGCTCGAGAGCTTACGGAGGACATTCCTCGCACATTCCGTTGAAAGTCAATCAAGCCGGCGTCATTCCGATCATCTTTGCCTCGTCGGTGCTGATGTTTCCGATCACGGTCATTCAATTCATCGACGTGCCGCAACTTCAGAAAGCGGCGGCGTATCTGCAATGGGGAACGCCGTTGCAGACTTCGCTCTACGTCATTCTGATAATCTTCTTCACATATTTTTATACGGCAGTCACAGTCAAAATTCCGGATATGGCAGAGAATCTCAAAAAATACGGCGGCTTTGTGCCGGGCATTCGTCCGGGGCAGCCGACTGCCGATTATCTTGACTATGTGCTCACGCGAATTACTCTGGCAGGCTCTATTTTTTTAGCATTCATAGCAGTATTGCCGAATATGATCGCGGGAGCGACGCACATTCAAGGCGTATACTTCGGCGGTACAGCACTATTGATCGTCGTAAGCGTCGCGCTTCATACGATGAAGCAGATCGAAGCGATGGTCGTCATGCGGCACTACGAAGGATTCATGAAATAAGGAGGATTCACAATGCAACTTCTCTTAATGGGGCCTCCGGGTGCCGGTAAAGGTACGCAGGCGGCAGAACTCGTAAAGAAATTCCAAATCCCGCATATCTCGACGGGAGATATGTTCCGCGCGGCAGTCAAAGAAGGCACCGAGCTCGGCAAACAGGCAAAAGCGTGCATGGACAGCGGCAAGCTGGTGCCGGATGAAGTCACGATCGGGATCGTCAAAGAACGACTCGCGAAGGACGACTGCAAACAGGGATTCATTCTCGACGGATTTCCTCGGACGGTGGAGCAGGCGGATGCACTCGCTGTGCAGATGGAGGTCGACCTCGCACTCAACTTCGACGTCGCCGATGAGGAACTGGTCACAAGGCTCACACAGAGGCGCTCATGCCCTGACTGTAACGCTGTATACCACCTCATGACGAAGAAACCTGCTAAGGAGGGAATCTGCGACAAATGTGGCGGAAAGCTCTACCAGAGGGATGACGACAAAGAGGCCACCGTTAGGAACAGGCTCGAAGTCTACCGCAAGAACACGATGCCACTCATCGACTACTACAAGAAGAAGGGCACAC
>CALGGX010000314.1 GCA_937916025.1 uncultured Selenomonadales bacterium | reverse complement strand
GGTCCGAGCAACGGCGGTTCGCAAACGACTGATCGAAGCAATTGCCGGGCGCGGCGGAAAATTTCTGTCGGTGATACACAAAACCGCCTTCATTCATGAAAAAGCAAAAATCGGCGACGGCGTTTTGGTTGCGCCGCATACCTTCATCGGTGCGGATGCCGAATTGGCAGATCACGTCACGCTGTTGTCGTGCTCGTCGATCGGACATGATGCAAAGATCGGAATTTACAGCAGTATAATGGGGCATGTAAGCATCGACGGACGAGTTCGGATCGGGCAAATGGTTTACATCGGCGATTCGGCGAATGTTTTGCAGGACGCGAAAATCGGTGACGAAGCATTTGTCGGCGCGAGCAGTTTGGTTTTGCGGAAGGTCAAAGTCGGCGATAAAGTGTTCGGAGTTCCGGCAGTGTCGATTTTGTGATCGGCATTTCAAAAAAATAAGAAGCCGCATCGAGCGGCTTTTTTTTTTTTTTTATGCAATTTAGCGGTGAAATATATTTATAAGAAGTGCTTCAACATTGATCCGACGTCGGAAAAAACTCCGGCGGCTTCGGATTTTATTTCCGCGCGCGCAGTTTCAACCGTATAACCGTTAAACGCCTTAATCATCGGCAGATCATTCGTCTCGTCGCCGATAACGCAGAGTTTGCAATCCTCCCAATGCATCGCCTTCATCAATTCTTCCAAGCCCTGACGCTTGCTTACTCCGGCAGGCGTGATATCCACACTGCAACGATTCGGATATGCCCGCACGCTTGCACTGAAGTTTTTATTCAAAACATCGGCGCATGCATTTGCCTGCTCGGGAAATTCAAAGCCGAGAGAAAATTGCTGTATGCGCTCCAGCGTTGCGATCTCCGACTCCTCGATCTTCACTATTGGAAACTCCCATTGCTTCGCTTCGCGAGTGATCCAAGAACCGTCACTCTCATGACAAAGATACGTCACGTCTTCGCTCGAAAATGCAAAATGAAATGACCGGCGCACGAGCGGCTCCCGCGACATCGCTTCCAATATCCGAGCGTCGATGTTCTTTCGGCAAATCACATTATCCGAAGCGTCGCGAATGATGCCGCCGTTATTGCAGATCGCAAAATCGTATTCGACGCCGTAATGTTTGAGTTGCGGCTTCAGCATGCCGTAATCGCGCCCGGACACCATGCCGAATTTATTGCCCGCCGCACGCCAGAGCCGCACGCCTTCAACCGTTTCATTACTGATCGTACCGTTGCGAAAGAGAGTTCCGTCATAATCGCTTGCCGCTACTTTCATTGCAGTTCCTCCTCGTAAATAACGGCTTCCAACGGGCGCAACGTTCCTCTGAAGTCCGTAGTATAACTGCCGAGGATCAAGCGCGCTCCATTCAAAAATTCCATGGGAATGCCGACATCGTTTAACGTGAAATTGACGAGCACGACGACTTTCGAGCCGTTTGCGGAACGAGCGAAGGCATATATCCGATTGTCGTTTTGAAACAACTCCTCATAATCGCCGTAAAGAATTGCCTCGTTGTGTTGCCGCAACTCGTTGAGCGTTCGGAAATAATTCAGCACGGAGTTTTCATCGTTGCTCTCGTCGTCGGCATTGCACCGGGCATAATCATCGTGCGGCGGCAACCACGGACACCCCGTCGAAAATCCGGCATTCGCTCCTCCTGACCATTGCATGGGAGTGCGCGCGTTGTCTCGACTGAAGAAATGCACAAACTTCATTGCCTGCTCTTTCGAGAAGCCCTCTTTCAATGCGAGTTCATATTGCCCGTGCGAGGAAATGTCATTGTAATCGTCGATCGAATTCCACGATACGTTTGTCATTCCGAGCTCCTGCCCCTGATAAATGAACGGCGTACCCCTGAGTGTCAACAGTACCGTTGCCATGGCTTTTGCCGCTTTGATCGGATCGGCTCCGCGCGGAAAGAAATGATTGATACTGCGCGGCTGATCATGATTCTCGAAGAAGATCGGATACCAGCCGTCCGTCGCCGTTGCCTTTTGACTGTTGCTCAATGCAGTTTTGAGTTCCGTCAACTTCCAATCGCGCGGACGACACCATATTTCCTCGCCCTTGTTGAACGGCAGGAGCATGTGGCTGAACTCGAACAGCATATCGAAGACGCCGTTCGTGCCGACCCAATTGCCGAGTTCGCTTGCAGAGACGCCGTTCGCCTCGCCGACCGTGAAAATGTCGCGCCCGTCGAAACACTCGCGCTTGAATTCATGCAGAAAATCCAAAATCCCGGGCGTGTTTGCAGTCATCGTATGCACCGAAACCATGCCGTCACTGCCGTCGGGCGTGCCGTCAACAAATTCTGCCGGCTTTTTAATGTAAGTGATCGCGTCGATGCGAAGTCCGCCCAATCCTTTGTCGAGCCAGAACCGCGCGGCATCGTAAAGCGCACGTCGGACGGCAGGATTTTCCCAGTTCAGATCGGGCTGTTGAGGCGCAAACGTGTGCAGGTAATACTGTTGCCGAGCCTCACACCACGTCCACGCACTGCCGCCGAAGATCGATCGCCAATTCGTCGGCGCATGCCCGTCGACGGCGTCTCGCCAGATATACCAATCGGCTTTCGGATTGTCTCGCCCGGACTTCGATTCCAAAAACCATTTATGTTGATCCGAACTGTGATTGTAAACGATATCCATGACAATGCGAATGTTTCGGAGCTTCGCCTCGGCAATGAGATTGTCGAAGTCATTCATCGTGCCGTAACTCGGATCGATCGACGTATAATCGGAAATATCATAGCCGTTGTCGACCATCGGCGAAGAATAAATCGGCGTCAGCCAGACCGCTCCGATGCCCAGCTTTTGAAGATAATCCAATTTACTCGCAATGCCGGCGAGATCGCCCGTGCCGCTGCCGGTCGTGTCCAAAAAACTTTTGGGGTAAATTTGATAGACCGTCGTCTTTTGCCACCATTTAAGCTCACTCATAAAAATTGCGGCGACCTTCATCAGCATTCGACGAAAGCCGCCGCCACCTCCTCAATTTATTTCAGTTCCGGCCAATAGCCTTTGTTCGCCTCGATCAAGTCGTCGAGAATGAGTTTCGCGACCCGAGCACTCGGCACTGTTTTCGACAGCGTCAATGCCTGCCAGAGTTTGATGTAAGAGTGCTCGATCCATGCGTCGACTGCCAACTTCTCGACTGAAACCTGTTGCTCCATCAAGCCTTTCTGAAATTGCGGAATTTCGCCCACGACGAGCGGTTCCGGACCTTGATTGCCGACAATGCACGGAATTTCAACCATCGCCGTCGGATCGAAATTGCTGATCGCGCCCTTGTTCTCGACTATCAGCAACATATTCGCCTTGGTGTTGAAGGCAATCGCCGTTGCCAGATCGACGATGAACGACGCGTGCGCATCGACTTCGATGTTCGTATCTTTCGCCGTACCGACCTCTTTAATGCGGCGGCATTCGCTGAAGACTTTCTTCTCGCGCCCTTCCATGACTTCATTCGCGCGCGTGTGATTGATGTCGGAGTGTTTGACGATCTCGTCTTGACAGAGGTAATACTTCAGATAAGTGTTCGGCAGCGTGTTCGGATCGATCGGAGCAAACTCCTTGACCATCTCGAACGTCACAATCCAGCTCGGATCGACATGCTGCACGCCCTCGTCGCCTTTGATATACTTCATGTTGTAGCCGTGCTTGTAAACGTACTCTTTGATCTTCGGCATCAGATCATTGCCCTGCTTGTCTTTGATGCTCGTCCACCAGCCGAAGTGATTCAATCCGAAGTATTTGAACTCCAACTCGTGCAGGGATTTAAATCCGGCAATTTGCGCCATCTTCTCCTCGATATCGACGGGCATATCGCAAATGTTGATGATCTTCGACGTCGGGCAGAGACGACGAGTCGCCTCCGCCACGATAGCCGCCGGATTGGAATAATTCAGCATCCACGCATTCGGCGAGTATTTTTCCATGTACTTGACGAGCTCGACAATTCCGCCGATCGAGCGCATGCCGTAAGCAATGCCGCCGGGACCGCACGTTTCCTGACCGACCACACCGTATTTGAGCGGAATTTTTTCGTCTTTCTCGCGCATTGCATATTTTCCGACGCGAATGTGCGCCATGACGAAGTCGACATCGCCGAATGCCGTTTCGGGATCGGTCGTCGCGACGAATTCAATCTCCGGCGCGCGCTCCTTGAGCACGATCGCCATCGCGTCCGCAATGACTCTCTGCCGCTCGGGATCGTTGTCGTAGAGTTTGAGTTTGCGGAGCGGAAATCTGTCTTGATGAGAGAGCAACATCATTACGATGCCGGGCGTGAATGTACTGCCGCCTCCCGCGACCACTACCGAGAATTTTTTGTCCATCTCAAAGCCTCCTCATATTTTTTTGCGCCTGTATTAAAAGCTGATGACGATATCTTTCGAGCTCTCGACATTTTTGCCGGTGTCTTTCTGCATCGACGGGAATGCGCCGGAATTGGTTATCGCCATGACGACAACGTCTTTCAGCCCTGCATCTTTGATGACTTTCCTGTCGATCTTGACGAGCGGATCGCCGAGCTTGACCTTGTCGCCCGACTTGACGAGCAAATCGAAGCCCTTGCCCTGCAGTTTGACGGTATCGATGCCGATGTGGATCAACATCTCGGCACCGTTGGCGAAGCGCAATCCGACCGCATGCTTGGAATCATCCATCACCATGGTGATCTCCGAGTCGGTAGGTGCCGCAATGGTGTCGCCCGTCGGCTCGATCGCCACGCCGTCGCCCATCATTTTTTGCGAGAACATCTCGTCCGGCACTTCGGACATGTCGATTACTTTGCCGTCGACGACCGCGCGGAGGAATACCGGTACGCTCGACACATGCGGCACGTCAGCCGTCGGAGTCGAAACCGCAGCGAGCGGAGGAGCAACCGCGTCGTCGGGAGCATTCAACAACGCCTCGAAACGCTCACGCACTTGCGGGACGCTCAATCCGACGATAACTTGAATTGCACGACCATTGTGAACGAGACCATGAGCACCGTGCTCAGTGAATGTTGCAGGACTTGCTATGATAGAATCATCTTTGACTGTAACCCTTAGGCGAGTTGCACAATTAGTGACATCAACAATATTCTTCTTGCCGCCGAGGTAAGGCAAATCAGACAGGAACGCAGCATACTGAAGCTGTACCTTGTTCCATGCTTCTGACGCCTCTGACTTATCATATCTCTCTGACAGCTTTTTCTTTATAATTTTCTCTATCGCATCTGAATAAAGGACATGCTTTTTCAGATCAATGTTCAGTTCTGATGGGCTCATTTTC
>CALGGX010000313.1 GCA_937916025.1 uncultured Selenomonadales bacterium | reverse complement strand
AGCGCATTGAGATGTTCTTCGATGAGGGAACCTTTGTAGAGCTTGATATGTTCATGAAGCATCGCTGCACGAACTTTGGACAGGACAAGAAGGATCTGCCGGGCGAGGGTGTTGTCACCGGATATGGCACGGTGGACGGTCGCCTTGTCTATGCCTATGCGCAGGACTTTACGGTCGAGGGCGGTTCGCTGGGCGAGAAACATGCGCATAAGATCTGGAAAGTCATGGATCTTGCCATGAAGATGGGCGCTCCGCTTATCGGCATCAATGACTCCGGCGGTGCGCGTATCCAGGAGGCCGTGGACGCACTCTCCGGCTATGCGGGCATTTTCTTCCGCAACACGGCGGCATCTGGTGTGATTCCCCAGATTTCCGTTATCATGGGACCTTGCGCGGGCGGTGCGGTGTATTCCCCAGCCATCACGGACTTCATCTATATGGTGAAGAACACGAGCCAGATGTTCATCACAGGACCGGCCGTCATCAAGTCTGTTACGGCAGAGGAAGTGACGGCGGAAGAATTGGGCGGCGCGATGACGCACAACACTCGCTCGGGCGTTGCGCATTTCGCGGCGGAGGACGAGGAAGATTGCATTCAGCAAATTCGCTATCTGCTGTCGTTCCTGCCGAGCAACAACATGGAAGATGCGCCGCACGTCGACACGGACGACGATCCCGATCGCCAAGACGAGAGCCTCAACTCCGTCGTCCCCGACAATCCGCAAATGCCGTACGACATGAAAGACGTTATCCGCTCGATTGTCGACAACGGCGAGTTCTATGAAGTGCATGAACACTTCGCGACGAACATCATCACGTGCTTTGCGCGCTTTGACGGTCGGAGCGTCGGAATCATCGCCAACCAGCCGTCGGTCATGGGCGGTTGCCTCGATGTCGATGCGTCCGATAAATCCGCGCGGTTCATTCGCTTCTGCGACGCGTTCAATCTGCCGCTCGTCAATCTCGTCGATGTGCCGGGCTTCCTGCCGGGCGTTGATCAAGAGTATAACGGCATCATTCGCCACGGCGCGAAGATGTTGTATGCCTACAGCGAGGCGACGGTGCCGAAGGTCACGGTTATCACTCGCAAGGCGTACGGCGGTTCGTACATTGCAATGTGCTGCCGCGAGCTTGGAGCCGATCAAGTCATGGCGTGGCCGAGCGCGGAGATCGCGGTTATGGGACCGGCAGGCGCGGCGAATAT
Source organism: uncultured Selenomonadales bacterium (assembly GCA_937916025.1). The sequence goes on along the minus strand of CALGGX010000313.1, from coordinate 3,865 downwards.
CATTTTCCGCAAGGATCCCGACAAAGATCAGAAGACGGCAGAATACGTCGAAGAGTTTGCAACGCCGTACAAGGCGGCGGAGCGCGGCTATGCGGACATGGTAATCGAGCCGAAGGAGACTCGCCCCTACATCATCACGGCATTGAATGCATTGGCGAGCAAGCGCGAGAGCGGTCCGTCGAAGAAACACGGCAACATTCCGCTGTAAAAAGCAATGCGTAATTAGGAATGCGTAATGCGTAATGAAGAGGCGGTCGTTTAATTACGCATTACGAATTACGAATTACGAATTACGAATTACGAATTGGAGTGAATGACGATGGCAGACAAGCAGATTAATCCGGAAATCATCGCGGCGATCACGGCTGCCGTCCAATCAATGACGGGCGGCGAGGGCAAAGTCGTCGCCGTGCGCATTCAAACGAGTCCGATGTGGACGTTGGTCAATCGCCTCGAACGCTGATTGAAAATCGAATTGGAGGGTATAAACGCATGAAAAAATTCAACGTGACAGTCAACGGCACGACATATGAAGTCGAAGTCGAAGAAGTGAAGGCGGCAGGCGCGGCGGCTCCGAAGGCAGCTCCGAAAGCGGCGGCTCCGGCACCGGCTCCCGCTCCGAAACCGGCTCCGGCAGCGGCGGCTCCGAAGGCAACGGCAGGCGCGGGCGAGCATTCGATTGATGCTCCGATGCCGGGCAAAGTCGTCAAGCTCGTTGCGAGCGAAGGGCAGGCAGTCAAAGCCGGCGAAGTCCTGCTCATTCTCGAAGCAATGAAGATGCAGAACGAAATTCCGGCGGACGCGGACGGCGTCGTCAAGAAATTCAACGTGGCGGCGGGGCAGTCCGTCAAAGCGCACGAGTCGCTCGTCATTCTCGGATAATCGATCGTACGAAGGCAAAAAAAAATTCGGAGGCAGTTCCGCATGGAATTGCCTCCATTTTTCATTGCGTAAAAAATTTCCAATCTGAACGGCAATTTTTCAACTATGCTTTGCAACGCTTGCAAATTATAATGTCGAGCAGATGGAGAGGATAGCAATGATTACAGAGCGTCAATTGAAAATCTTGAAGATTCTCAAACAGAGCAAAGGCGGCATCGTCGCAAGCGAAATCGCAAAACTGTGCGGCGTCTCTTCAAAGACCGTGCGCACCGATATCAAAGCGATCATGTCGTTGCTCACCATGTCGATTGCAGAAATTCACATCTCGCGCAGGATCGGTTACACGTTGAAAATTCGCGACGAAGTGAAATTCGAGAGCCTCCTCAGCATGAAGAGTGCCTTTCAACTCGACGGCAGGGAACGCACGAATTTCATTCTTCGCGCGCTGATCCGAGCCGCATTTTTGGGCGAGCCGATCAAACAACAAACACTCGCCGACGAGCTCTACGTCAGCCTTTCGACGCTCAAATCAAATCTTCGCGATGTCAAACTCCTGCTCGAGCATTACGATCTCGCCGTCGTCAATTTCAAGAATTACGGCATGACGCTCGACGGTGCCGAACGCGACATGCGTCATTGCATTGCCGATCATCTCTTCCGAGATCCGCAATCGAAGGCGCAAATCATGCAATCGATTCCGTTGCAACTCGACAGCGAAAAACTCCGCAGCATCATCATTCGAGTTATGTCGTCGTATGACATCATGCTCACCGACGACTCGCTCGAGCGGCTGATCGATTACATTGTGATCACGCTCGTGCGCGCGAGCATGGAACATAACGTGACGTATCTTCGACGCGAGAGTAAATCGCTCGAGGAATGTCGCGAATTTTTCATGTCGACGGCGATTTTCGAGGAAATCTACGAGAACTTCAACATCGACGTGCTGTCGAACGAGCTGTATTACATCGCGCAACACATCATTTCCGGCAACAAGTACGTGCCGAGCAACAGTCAAATCAATCGGCAGGTGCAGAACCTGACGACGCGAATGCTCGATCGAATAATGCAGATTGTCGGCATCGACTTCCGCCACGACGAAACGCTCCGGCAAGGCTTGAAAACGCACTTGGAAGCATTGATCCCGCGCATTCGCTTTCGCAATCGCATCCGTAACGAAGTGCTGTCTGTCGTCAAGAACGAATATCCGCTCGCATTTCAGATCGGAGTGATCGCCGTCAAAGTGATTGAAGAAGCCGAAGGTTTCACGGTCAGCGAGGACGAGATCGGCTATCTCGCGGTGCACTTCGGCGCGGCACTCACTCGAATGAACATCAATGCCGATCGAAGTCGGCAATCGGCGTATATCGTTTGCGGCAGCGGCATCGGCACGGCGATTTTGTTGAAGTCGAAAGTCGAAGAATATTTCAAGGGGCTGTTGACGGTGCTCAAGATCATGCCGGGGTATCGACTCGCGGGCGAAAATCTCGAGTACGTCGACATCATTCTCAGTACGATTCCGCGCGACAAGTTGCCGACACTGTCTGAAGACGCCGACAAAAAACTCGTCATCGTGCGGAATTTTCTCGACGAGGATGAGATCAAACAAATTCAGCAGAAACTGTTCAACACGACGCGGATTTTCGCGCAGAACGTCGACAAATTCTTTCGGCGCGAGTGTTTCGTGACCGGCAGGCAATTTCAATCGAAGGAAAAAATCTTGAACTTCATGACCGATCTGCTCGAGAGTCTCGGGTTGATGGACGAGCAGGCGAGCCGATCGGTGATGGAGCGCGAGAATGCTTCGCCGACCGAGATCGGCAATCTCGTCGCGATCCCGCATCCGATGATCAACAATGCGGCGGTGTCGTCGATTTCCGTGCTGGTGTTGAATCGACCGATACTCTGGGTTGAACATCAAGTGCAGGTGATTTTTCTGCTGAGCATTGCGACGAGCGAGTTCTACCTCTGGGAGCCGATATTTCTGAAGCTGTTCAAATATCTTGTCAAAGAGAACGGCGTCAAAAAAATTCTCGACTGTCCGAATTACGATACATTCATCGACGATTTCAAACAGAGTTTTTGACGGTAATTTCCTTACCATAGATTTCGACGCGCGAGCGTCATTTTTTTTGCCGAGCGGAAACGATTGACCGGCGAGGCAAAAAATTTCCAATCTGAAAGGCAATTTTCCCGCTATGCTCGCGACATGCCCTTTGTTATATTCACGTCGTAAGTCCAATTGAAAAGGGGTTGATTGTATGGAGGGCATCCCGTCAAAGATGAAAGCACTGGTCATCGAGGGCAATCGGGTTTTGACTTATAAAGACATTCCCGTGCCGGAGCTCAAGCCCGATGAAGTGTTGATCAAAGTGCGTGCGTGCGGAATTTGCGGTTCGGATATTCCGCGCGTGCTCCATAACGGAGTGCATTTCTACCCGATCACGGTCGGGCATGAATTCTCGGGCGAGATCGCCGCACTCGGCTCGAACGTCAAAGACGTCGAAATCGGCGAGCGAGTGACTGCGGCTCCGCTGGTTCCGTGTCAACACTGCGAAGAATGCGAGCAGGGTTTTCCGGCAATGTGCACTCATTACTCATTCATCGGATCTCGGCAGCAGGGAGCGATGGCGGAATACGTCGCGGTACCCGCGCGGAATGTCGTAAAAATTGCAGACAACGTGACGTTCGAGCAGGCGGCGTGCATTGAGCCGACGACGGTTGCGATTCACGGAGTCGAACGGGCGGGCGCGATCGATTGCGGCAAATCCGCGCTGGTGTTCGGTTGCGGAACGATCGGCATGTTGACGCTCGAAGTCCTGAAAGCTAAAGGACTTGAGCGTGTATATGCGATCGACATTGACGACAACAAACTGGCCATGGCAAAGAAACTCGGCGCGTACGAAGCGATCAATTCGATGAATGTCGATGTCGTGCAGTATTTCAATGAGCACGGTCAAGTCGATTACGCATTCGAGACGGC
>CALGGX010000312.1 GCA_937916025.1 uncultured Selenomonadales bacterium | reverse complement strand
GATACCGGACAGGCTCAACAAAGAACTCAAAACGCTGAAGTCCGATCTCTTCATGAGCAAAGCAAAAATCGATGAGCTGAACTCGGAGATATCCGTGTACGACGCAAAAGCCAAAAAGCAGAAGGCGGAAATTTACGTGCGCGAAACAAAAATCGCCGAGCTGATGTCGGATATCGTCATGAGCTCAGCCGAGAGCGACAAACTGAAATCGACCGTCACCGAGCTCCGCGCGGAATTGTTTCAGAGCAGTCGCGAGTGGTCGATCTTTTTCAGCAATTCGATCAATCCGATCATCGTCAAGCAGAACGCGCAATCGAAGCGGTCGCATGATGTTGAATGATTTATATCCGAACTCTTCATTGGGAAATACTCGACTGAATTTCGGATCGGCTTTATCGAACGCCAAGTACAACTCAAGAATTTGTTTCCGATCTTCCGCGCCGAACTCGCAGTTTTTCTGCCCGAGACTCTTGGTAAGGGTAGTCTTAATCGTCGAGGCATCAATCAATTGAACAAACCCGCGCCGAGCCGAGTCTTTTTTGTTGGCGACAATCCATAAAAAAGTACCGATGCCTGTGTTGTAAAACATTTTTTCCGGCAACGCAATAACCGCTTCGAGGCAATCGTTTTCGATGATGAAACGGCGCAGATTACTCGAACCGGAACCCGCGCCGCCCGTGAACAGTGAAGAACCGTTATGCACCTCGACAATGCGACTGCCGAGCTCGGTTGAATCCTTCATTTTGGCGATGTTGTTCGCAAGGAACAGCATCTGCTGATCACCGATGTCCGGCAGAACGGAAAAATCTTCGCCGTCGAATGTAAAACGAAATCGAGAGTCGAAAACATCATCCTTCGTCTTACAATTGCGCCAATCGTCATCGCCCGCGCCGAATTCCGACTTCCACGACGTGCCGAAAGGCGGATTGCTTAACATGAAATCGAAGGTAAAGCGACTGCCGAGAGCGTTGAATTTGAATCTGTCGTTCGAGATGGTCGAGCCCTGGCGAATATTATCCGCCTGCTCGCCTTCGCCCTTGAGCAACATATCAGCCTTGGCAATGGCGAAAGTCTCATTGGCAATCTCTTGCCCGTAAAGGTGAATGGAAATTTCGTTGTCGATGGCGAGCCGTTTTATGCAATCTTCGGCAACAGTGAGCATGCCGCCGGTGCCGCAAGCCCCGTCATAAATGAGATAGGTGGTATCTCGCAGACGATCCTTGACGGGCAGAAACGCGAGTTGCGACATCAATTCGACAATATCTCGCGGCGTGAAATGACGACCGGCGTCGGTGACGTTAGTCGACTCGTTGAATCGCCGCAAGATATTCTCAAAAAGCGTGCCCATGGCATGATTGTCAAGAGCCTCGAGCTTGATTGTGCCGTCGTTACAGCGCACCGGTTCCGGACTTAAATTTATGTCCGCACTCAAGAATTTTTCGATGAGCGGAATCAGTCGATCGCTGTCGACGAGCCGATCAATTTGAGTTCTGAATTGAAACTTGTCGATGATGTCGCGGACATTTGCCGAGAAGCCGTCGAGATAACTCCTGAAGTTATCCTGCAACTTGCTTTTGTTATCGGCAAGCAGAGTACGCAAGGTGAACGGCGACTGATTAACGAACGGCAATTTGATCGCCTTGATCAGCGTACTTTCTTTTTCATAATCGACAGCTGTGATGTTCAATGATTGCTTAATACGCATCAATTCATCATGACGCGGCTCAAGAATCGCATCGAAACGGCGAATGACGAGCATCGGCAAAATGACTTTGCGATAATCGCCCACGTCGTAAATGTCTACGAGAATCTCATCGGCGATATTCCAAATGAAGTTCTCGAGGCTGTTGATGGTCGACTGTTTCATTGTTGAGACTGCTTGGCGAACTCGAGTACCTTCTCCGCCATTTGATCTTTCTCGCAAACGTCGGGATGCAATACTTCAGCCGATTTGAGTTTCGCAAGCCCCGCCGGAATATCTCGGCTCGAGATGTTGTTGAGCCGATCGAGTTGCGCGAACTCACTCCATTTCGACGGATCGACGCCGATCGATTGCAGAACCGCCGGAGCGAATTTGTACGGCGAAGCCGTCGACGCGATCACCAACGGTTTTTCGTCGCCCGTTTCCGCGCGGTACTTTTCCGAAACCGCGAATGCCACTGCCGTATGCGGATCGAGAATGTATCGCCCGTAGCCGTTGAAGACTTGCGCAATCGTTTGACGCGTCTCTTCTTCGGTCGCATAGCCCGCGTAGAAAATCCGATCGAGTTTCTTTTTCAGAACCGTGTCGATTTTGAATTTGCCGGTGTCATGCAATTCGTCCATCATCTTCTTCACTCGACGCGGATCACCCGTTTCATGGAACAACAGCCGCTCAAGATTGCTCGAGATCAAAATGTCCATCGACGGCGAGATCGTTTTGTGGAACTCCCGATTGCGATCGTAAACGCCGGTTTGGAAGAAATCCGTCAGAATGTGATTTGCATTCGACGCGCAGATCAGTCGATCGATCGGAACACCCATTCGCTTTGCGTAATACGCCGCGAGGATATTGCCGAAATTGCCGGTCGGAATCGCCACGTTGATCTTATCGCCGAGCTTGATTTGCGTCGACTCGACCATGTCGAGATATGACGACACGTAGTAGACGATTTGCGGAACGAGCCGTCCCCAGTTGATCGAATTCGCCGAAGTCAGTTTGACGCCGACCTCTTCGAGTTCTTTGCGGATTTTTTTGTCGCCGAAGATTTTTTTGACGCCGTTTTGCGTGTCATCGAAATTGCCTTTGACTCCGACGACTTCGACATTCGATCCGGCTTGCGTCACCATTTGCAATCTCTGAAGTTCGCTCACGCCGCCGTCCGGGTAGAACACCATGATTTTCATGCCCGGAACGTTTGCAAAGCCCGCCAATGCCGCCTTGCCGGTGTCGCCGCTCGTCGCCGTGAGGATCAGTAATTCGTCTTTTTCCTTCGTCTTCGCGAGTGCGTAACGCATCAGATGCGGCAGAACTTGCAACGCCATGTCTTTGAACGCCGAAGTCGGTCCGTGCCACAGTTCCAAAATGCCGGTGACTTTTTTTTCGGCGGGCGGCGCGCCTTCAACCGTGCTTTGAAGCGTCGAC
>CALGGX010000311.1 GCA_937916025.1 uncultured Selenomonadales bacterium | reverse complement strand
GATAGATATTTGGATGCAGTTGCTTGACACCGCAAAATCATTTCCGGCTTCGCCGCGCGGATCATTCCGACCGGCGTCACCGGCTGAATGATGACCGGTGTGTTGCGCGCCGCCGATACCAAAAGATCGAGTACCGACCAAAATTCATCGTGCGTCATTTCGTTGTCAATCACCAGTTTGACGTAATGCTCTTTTCGCCGAAGAAGTTTCAGAAATTCCCGATGTTGCTCGAAAAAATCCGCTCCGATCAATCGCGGCAGTTTGATATCCATGCTGACGACATCAATCGCATCAATTACTTCTTCGAGTTTCGTCGGCAGAGTTCCGTTCGTTTCCAAAAATCTCTTCGCGCCGTCAATTTCGGCGGCGATTTTTTTTATGAACATCGAATGCAATAACGGCTCGCCGCCCGTGAAACTCACGGCTTGCGTCGGCACTTCCTTCATCAATCGATTGATGTTCTCAAGCACATCGTCGACGCCGATCGGATTCGGAATTTCATCGAAATGCATGGTGCCCGCATATTTTTCCACACTGCATGTTTTGTTTCGCCGATAATCCGTATCGCAATACGCGCATCGAAGATTGCAATCCGCAAAACGCACGAACACTTGTCGACAGCCGACATATTTTCCCTCGCCTTGGATCGACGAGAAGATTTCAATCACATAATCCTGCAATGAATTCACCTCAATTGTCGGGAGTATAGACAACGCCGGAACGCGGCGACTCATTCACTTTGATTGACAAAAGCCGCGCGGCTTCCGATTTGAATATTTCCGAAGCCGCCAATCGCTCGAAGATGTACCGCGCGAGATTTTCCGCCGTCGGATTGATTGTCGAAAATGCGTCGAGCTCGTTCAAGTATCGATGATCGAGTTCGTCAAGCACGCGATTGAGCTCCGTCTTCAGCAATTTGAAATCAATCAACATTCCGAGTCGATCGAGTTCACGTCCGCATACACGCGCCTCCACCGTCCAGTTATGCCCGTGCAATCGTTGACACTTGCCGGCGTAGCCGTCAATGAAATGCGCCGCTTCAAATTCGCCGAGCACCGTCAATTCATACATTCAACTGTCACCTCACCGCATTGCCGAGTAACGGCTGATCCAATTCGTATAACGCTTCATTGATCGCCATTACGTTATAGATTTTTTTGTTGATGAAAAACTCGACGACGAGATCAACCACCGAACTTCGCGTCAAGGCATATCCCGCGCGGCTGATGAATTGCTTCGTCTGCTCGAGCGTCAATTCCAATGCGATCGCCAACGCCAATGCCGTCGATTTCGTCGGATGATAATCCGGTTTGTTGCAAATCTTTGAGAACAATCGGCGATCCATTTGCGCCGCCGTATATATCTCCGAATTCGATTTGCCGCTCTTGTTGACGAGATCGTTGAGCTCTTCCGAAAAACTTTTTTCCCGACGCATGACAAAGTCTTTCATGTCAAGCGAGATGTTGCCGGAAAAGAGACCGGTATTTGCAAAATTGAAGATTTCGCCGTATTCCGAAATATCAGGCAGTGCGGACTCGTCAGCTTTTGTTTCGTATTCGAGATTATCGACGATGTATTGTTTTATTTCGGCGAGCATCGATGCCGTAATCAATTTACTCACCGGGCATGTCTCCTTCCGATTGTTTGAGAAGCAATCGCAAGCGATACAGTGGCAAGCCGACAACATTTGACCAATCGCCGTCGATTTTTCTGATGAACGGAGCCGCACCGCCCTGCAACGCGTATGAGCCGGACTTATCCATGGGCTCGCCGGTTGCAACATACGCCGCAATTTCATCGTCAGACATCTCGCCGAAGTAGACGCGCGTCAATTCATGCGCCGTCAGTACCCGCCCGTTTTCGACGATTGCAAGTCCGGTTATCACTTCATGCATTCGATTTGAAAGAGTTCGCAACATCTTTCGAGCATCGTCCGCATCGAGCGGCTTGAGTAAAATTCTGCCGTCGAGAGAAACGATTGTATCCGCGCCGAGCACTTTGTCGCGCGGATATTTTTTTGCAACCGCTTCCGCCTTCAGCCGCGCGTTTTCGATTGCCAGCCCGATCGGATCGGTCGCCGTCACTTCTTCAAGCGCGTCGCTCACTTCAATTCCGAACTCGGGAACGATTTTTTTCAACAACTCGTGTCGCCTCAGCGATCCCGATGCCAATATCATCAATTGCAATCACCTCGACAATCATTGTAGCAGAAAAAGCACCGCCGTCAACAATTGCATTGAAAAATTTCCGCGCCGGTGTATAATCAATCGAAGGAGTGATCGAAATGTACACGAAGAAAATTTATTTCAGCGGCGGTGATTGTCGCGAATTGCAAGAAGTGTTCGCGGATGTTCCGGGCGTCGTCAACGTACTCGTCGGTTCGCTCCGCGCGGAAGAAGCGAAGATTGACGGAGTCGAGATCGAATTCAATCCGAAGAAAATGGATTTGTCGATGTTGATGGACGTGTTGTTTGCCGTGCTCGATCCGTATTCGCAACCGTGCGGAGTATATTACCCGAGCCGAGAAGACGAGCCGCAAGTCGAATTGCATCTCAATTTCATTGCAAATCGCGGCAAGCAACCGGCAGTGTCATGCGTGGGCTTGACGGTCAACGATCCGATTTCCAATCCGAAGTTTGCGCGAAAATGTCTTGCTCGAGCCGCGCGGCTGAATGACTTCACCGCTTTCGGCGAGGAAGAACAATTTTATTTCCGTCGGCATCCGGATCTAAAAACAAACATCGACTTCACGAAACTCAAGACGTATTTGCGATTCAACTGAAAGGAATGATCAAATGGCGCAACAGAACACTCGGCGCGGCGCGATTATGAACGGCACGGCGAGCGGCTCGCAACTGCAGAATTGGGGCGACGCGGTCACGATCAACGGCGGCAACGGCGGCGACGAGATTTATAACGAAGGCGCGGGGGTTTTCATCAACGCCGGAACCGGCAACGACTCGATCTACAATAACGGCTCGAACGTGTTGATTATGGTCGCGGGCGGCAACAATTTCATCAACAATCAGCGCGGGAGCGGCTCGACGGTGCTCGGCGGGAGCGGGCGAGATACTCT
>CALGGX010000310.1 GCA_937916025.1 uncultured Selenomonadales bacterium | reverse complement strand
GGCGGGCGCAGAACGGATCTTGACACACAACCGCATACAAGCCGAAGATTTTGTTTGCGATCAACGCACTGCCGAAGCCCACGCCGTCAACAAAAATGCCGCGCTCGCATTCGCCCTTCGCCACTGCCAGCGATGCCGGATATACATAGTCCGGAAGATCCGCCGCGTCTTCGGTGTACGTGCCGAAGTCTTTCACTTCATGCCCCTGCTCCTCGAGATACTTCTTGATCTGATTTTTGAGCGCGGTGCCCGCGTGATCGTTCGCCATTGCAATTTTCATCGTTTGAATACCTCCATTGACTGTTGACAGATTGATTGTTTTGCTTTTTAATACACTTCGATACAAACAAAATTTTTCCTGTTAGGGGAGTGGTAATTTTGCAAAAATCATTTCGACTGCTGATCGCATTGGCGACTCTGCTGTCATTCGTGCTCGCGCTTCCGATTGCGGACGCGGCAGACAAAATCAAATTCGACAAGAAGAAACTCCGCGCGGCAACATTAATCGATGCTCCGGCAATGGACAATCCGATGATGCTTCCGCTCGAGGCACCCGAACGCGTGAGCATCTTGGGCGAGCCGAGCGTTACGCAAGCGCAAATGGTCAAGCTCATCAACAAGCGCAATCCGAAACCGTTGCTCAATTGCTCGGTACAAGAAATTGTTCAGATATACTATGAAGAGGCGGGACGCGAGGGCATTCGCCCGGACGTTGCACTCTGCCAGGCGTTGAAAGAAACCGGCACATTCAAATACGGCGGCGATGTCGATCCGAAGCAGAATAATTTTTGCGGGCTCGGCGCGACCGGCAACAAAGAACCCGGGCATTCGTTTGCAACGCCGCGGCTCGGCGTGCGCGCCCACATTCAGCACTTGCTTGCGTATGTGTCGAAACGGGATCCGAAGACAATTCTCGTCGATCCCCGATACAATCACATCAAAAACAATCGCAAAGACATTTTCGGCAAAATGACGCATTGGACCGATCTCAACGGCGTCTGGGCGGTGCCCGGGACTTATTACGGACAGGAAATTCTTCGCATCTGGCAGGAAGCAAAAATGCCCGACGATTCGCCGTCTACATTCATGTCTGTCAACAACAAGATCAAAAATTCGGCTCCGACGGCGGAGATGTTCGTCACGCGCGGATTGATTTACTTCAATCGCAACGATCTTTACAACGCAAAAGCCGATTTCGAGTCTGCCGTGCTTTTGAAGCCGGACTCGTCGGAAGCTCTCTACGACCTTGCGATTGCGCTCGAAAAGCTCGGCGATAATTCTGAAGCAATCGAAATGTATGATCGTTTGTTGGCAACGAACGCGGAGTTTTTCAACGGCTGGTACAATCGCGGGCGACTGAAACTCCTCGCCGGAGAATACAACAAGGCAATCGAAGACTTCAATCGCGCGTTGGAAATTGAAGCCGTGAGCGCAAATGTTGTCAACGAGATCGGCATCGCTCATTTTCGGCAAGAAAAATATGAAGAGGCTTATGCCGATTTCAGCCGCGCGGCGGAGATCAACGATCGCAACGAGATCGTCAAAGCCAATTGCGACATGATCGATTCTTGCATCAAAAAGAAAAAGAAGAAACAATGATTAACGCATAATAACAGGGCGGTAATGCGCAATTAATTTCAAATTTCTAATTACTAATTACTAATTACGCATTACGCATTACGAATTACGAATTGCCTTTTGGAGGTTTGACAGGTAAATGGATTTTTTGGATCGGTATTTCAAAATCAGTGAAAAAGGCTCAAGCATCCGCACGGAAATTATCGCCGGCATCACGACATTTGTTGCCGTATCTTACATCATCTTCGTCAATCCGAACATTTTGACCGCCGCCGGAGTTCCGCTCGAAGGCGCAATCGCCGCCACGATTTGGATCGCCGCGCTCGCCTCTTTGATCATGGGCGTCTTTGCGAATTATCCCGTCGCGCTCGCCCCGGGCATGGGGCTTAACGCCTTTTTTGCGTATTACGTTTGCGGCATTCTCGGATTGCATTGGACAGTCGCGCTCGGCGCGGTTTTCTTTTCCGGCATCTTGTTTTTGATCTTGACATTCGGCGGCATTCGACAGGCAATCATCAATTGCGTCCCGGAAAATCTGAAGTTCGCAATCGGCGTCGGCATCGGACTCTTCATTGCCTTCGTCGGCTTGAAAGGCACCGGCATCATCATCTCCGATCCCGCCACATTCATCACGCTCGGCTCATTGACAAATCCGACGACGGCACTCGCGCTCGCCGGACTGCTTTTCACCGGCGGCTTGATGGCTCTTGACATTCAAGGCGCGCTTTTGATCGGAATTATCGTAACGACATTGATCTCGATGTTCCTCGGCTTGTCGCCCGCGCCGACTTCAATCGGCAACATCATCAGCATATCGCCGCCGAGCCTCGAACTCACGTTCGGTCAACTCGACATTGTCGGTGCTTGGAATTACGGTATCGTTTCGATCATCTTCACTTTCACCGTCGTCGAGCTTTTCGACAACATGGGCACGCTGATCGGTTTGACGCAAAAGGCGGGGCTCGTCGACGAGCACGGCAAGATCGAAAATCTCGACAAGGCATTGACGACGGACGCCGTCGGTACGATCACCAGCGCGATCTTCGGCACTTCAACCGTCACTTCTTATATCGAAAGCGCGGCGGGCATTGCCGCCGGAGGCAAAACCGGTTTGACTGCCGTAACCGTCTCGTTGCTGTTTTTGATCTCGCTGATGTTTGCGCCGTTGATCGGACTCGTCCCGGCGTTTGCAACTTCGCCGGCATTGATCCTCGTCGGCGCGATGATGATGAACGGCATCAAACACGTCGACTTCGAGGACTTCACCGACGGCTTCCCCGCTTTTTTGACAATCATCATGATGCCGATGACTTCTTCGATTGCAAACGGCTTCGCGTTCGGCTTTGTCAGCTACGTCTTCATGAAAACCATCGGGCATAAGACAAAGGAAATTCACCCGGTAATGTGGCTGGTAAGCGTCGCATTTCTGATCAATCTTTTCATGCGCTCGTGAGGTGAGCGATCCATGCTGACGATGGCTGTGGCATTTCTGCTCGACACTTTGATTGGCGATCCGCGCTCAAAATTGCATCCGGTCGTCTTGATGGGCAATTTGATCTCGCTGCTCGAAAAATTTCTGTATCGCGCAACTGATTCCGATTTGCCGAAACTCGTCAAGGGCGGCGTGTTGGTTTCGATTGTGATCGCTTTGAGCGGCGTGATCGGTGCGGCAATCGAGTACGAAGCGAAGTCGCTCGGCTCATTGACGGCGGAGATTTTCATCGAAGCGTTGGTGTTGAGTTTCATGATCTCGCCGCGCGGGTCTTTTCGATGATGAATGATGCCGTCGACGGTGTTACAGATCGGAATTTCGACGCCCGTCTGCTCGGAGAGTTTCATCAACGCCGTGACGGTTTCGAGCAGTTCGGTCTCTCTGTAGACCTCGTAACCCGTCGGGTTGCCGCTTTCGGGGGCTTCCCAAGTGAGGATGACATTGTGTCCGTCCAGCTCGTAAACGAGGTTGCGAATCGGGGTACAGAACTCAGGAATACTGCCGCCGCTGCAATTGACTTCGAAGGTTTGCGTACCGTTGAAGCCGCCGCTGTTCTCGAAGATGACCATGCCGTCCTCGTAAGCAATCTGGAAGCTGCATTCGCTGTCCCAGTTGCCGCTGTGCCACGAGAGGGTAATGGTCGAACCCGAAGCGAGTTCGCGAGTGTAGGTGGCCGAGTTGCCACTATTGATGGTCATGTTCTCGGAAGGCGTGCCGTCGCTGTAGCTCACGGCCAAGTAGGCGTTGTTCCAGCCGTCGCCATAGGAATCGGACAAGGCGAACACCACATTGCAGGCGTTCTTGTAGGTGAAGGTCAGCGTGGTGTGGCGACCGTTGGCATCCACCAACTCAAGGGTGAAGGGGATGGCAAAGTCGTCGGGAGCCGAGGCATCGAGGCTGAGGTTGTAATCGGCATAGCCAGCCAATTCGGCGCCCACCGTTCCGTAAGGCTTCTCGACTTCGTTGAGCGTGACCAAGGCATAGTCGGTAGAGAGCGTGCCCACCACCGTTTGGGCCATTTCGTTGCCCGCATTGTCGACGAAGATGCGCAAGTCGGCGGTCTCGCCCGGATTGAGGAGGCCGTTGGCGTTGTCGTCGTTCAAGACAGCCACGGCGCCATATTGCAGGTTGTAGTCGTACACCTCGACGGTGAAGTTCAGCTTGCCCGAAAGCTCGTTGTCAATATACACCTCGGCGGCGAACTTGATTTTCTGTTTGGCAACCACCTCGTTGTCGACGCTGAAGGAGAAAACGTCCTCCACCACCATGTTCTGTTGGGGCGCGAAGTTGGGCAACTGCGCCGTGCCGTTGACGATGGTGACATGCTCGTTGGCAGTCGTCAGTTCCAAACGCGCACCGTTGACGGCGGCTTCGGAGACATTGGTCAGGTCGAGGCTGAGGGAGACCGTCTCGCCCGGATTGAGCTTGTGGTCGTTGTTGCCCAAGGGGTCGTTGACGATGGCGTTGTTGAACGCCATAGCGCCCACTTGCACTTCCTCGATGGCGGCCAACACGTCGACGCGGCCAAAGCCATAGATGTTGCTCTTGCCCGGAGCCAACGGATGCGCCGTCTCTTCAAGGATTTGGCACACCTCGGCAGGCGTCAGGTCGATGTTCTTGCTCAGCATGAGGGCCATGCAACCCGCCACGCAAGGCGTGGCCATCGAAGTGCCGCTCATGGTGGTGTAGCCGGAGTTGGAGGCATAGTTCAGCGACTTGATGTCGACGCCCGGGGCGCACACGTCGGGACGGATGAGTCCGATGCCCGGGTTGTAGGGATAATCGCCAAACGAGGTGTTCGACCAAGTGACGGGGCCGTGCGAGGTGAAGTAGGCCGCATTGTCGTTGGAGTCGACGGCGCCGATGCAGACCGAGCAGCTCAGATCGCCCGGGTTGGCGCCTTGCACATCGTCCATATAAGGCGGAGGGCAGCTGCCTGGCACGCGCACATTGTTCGGGATGGGATATTGGCCTTGGCTGTTGCCTTCGTTGCCGGCAGCGATGGCGGCCACCACGCCCGCGTCGAGGGCGGCCACGCACATGTTGCGGAGCAAGGTGCGGTCGGTGACGCTCGAATTGGCGATACCCAACGACATGCTGAACATGTCGCAACCGTGCTCAA
>CALGGX010000309.1 GCA_937916025.1 uncultured Selenomonadales bacterium | reverse complement strand
CAAATACGCGAAATCTGATTTTTGAAGAAGCACGGGGCTATTTCAAAAGGCAGCCTCGAAGAAAATGAAGATCCGCATATGAGTGAAGACCGATTTCGCGAATACATGGCGCAATTCGACGGCAGGACGATTGTCGACATCGAATTCGACGGAGCTTCGGAGAAAACATTGCCGACGGTTCGCGCGGCGATGATGCAACACGTCGGCGATACATTCACTCTGGCGGCGGTCACTCGCGATCGCGACTCGATCATGAATACCGGCTATTTCTACGACATGTATCAGACGGTTGACGAGGTGCCGGAAGGCGTCGTTCTGAAATATCATCTGCTCGAAAATCCGATCTTGAATGACATCGAGATCACCGGCAACGAAGTCGAGAAGCTCGAAGACCTTCAAAAAGTGTTGACGATGCGGCGCGGCGAAGTGCTCAACAGTTCGGTTTTGCAGGAAGACATCGAGGAGCTTCAGAATAAATATCGCGACGACGGCTATATCCTGATGAAAGTCACGGACATGAATTTGGATAAGGACGGCATTCTGCATCTGAAAATCAGCGAAGGCATTTTGGAAGGCTATGCCGTCAAGGGCAACAAAAAGACGAAGGACAAAGTCATTCTCCGCGAAATGCGGCAGAAGCCGGGCGAAGTTTTCAATGCGAAATCCGCGCGGAGATCGATGCAACGCGTTTACAACCTCGGCTTTTTCGAGGACGTCAACATCAAGATGAACCCGGGCGTCGAGCCGAATGCGATCGTCATGGAGATCAACGTCAAAGAAAAACGCACGGGTACGTTCGGAATCGGCGCGGGCTACTCGAGCGAAGACGGCGTGATCGGAATGGTGTCGATTGCCGATACGAACTTCCGAGGCGTCGGCGACGCGGTCAGTTTGACGTTCGAGATGAGCGGCGACGACGAAGATGCGCACGGCGTTGTGTTTGCTTACAAGCATCCTTGGATCGATCAACGCGAGACGGCGGGCTTGCTTCGCATCTACAACCGCACGTATGAATATGACGATTACGATACGCGCGGGCGTTTGAAGGAAGAATACATGCGCAAATATAAAGGCGGCGAATTGACTCTATCGCGTCCGATTTCAGAATACTCTCGGAATGCGATAACAATTCGAAACCGCGATGATAAATATGTGCGCCATGTAAGCAGTGGAAATGCGGGAGATCGCTCGGGAGACTCGGGATATCAATGGCGGAAGGATAATTTTGGAACGACAAGATCGATAACGCTCGAACATATAACTGACACGCGCGATAATAT
>CALGGX010000308.1 GCA_937916025.1 uncultured Selenomonadales bacterium | reverse complement strand
GATTTTGCGCCATCTGTTTCGCCGATTCATCGAGACTGCCGAACGCCCGCGAGATCATATCGTCGCGATTTTTTTCCGAAGTCGGAGATCGTCGGCACCTTGCCTTCGTCTTTCAGATTGTTGTATGTCACGCCGCACAGCTTCAGGTATTGCGGATATCCGCCGGTCAGCTCGAAAATCTCATCGCGCAATGCAATGTTGTCGACGCCGATTCGCTTCAGGTAATCCCGCGCGTAAGTCTTGTCAAGCGCATCGATCTCCGAGTTTTTTCAACTCGATCGCGCCGATCCGGTCGAGCTTGTATCGCCCCGCGATCACCCACATCACGTGATCGGCAGTCAGCAACTCTTCAATCCACCAATCGCGCGCCACATCATTACCGGTCGAAATCAGCCGAACATTTTCGAGTTGCTTTTCCTCACTCTTGAGTTTTTCGTATGCGTCGAGGAAAATGATCAAACTCGTCTTGTGTTTGTTGAGCCAATACGACAGGTCGGTTGCAAACAGCGCGGGCAGCAGTTCCCTGATGTAATCGGGATCGTCCTCGTTGTCATACCGATTCAACTCGGCGAAGACGATTGCGTAATCGGAATTGCCGTTTGCTCGCGCCTCTTCTTCCTGACGCGAAATCCGCATATCGAGGAAATTCATGAACACCTTGCTGACTTTCGTGATCATCGACATATCGAAGAGTTCGTCCGCCACGTCGATTGCGGAATCGATCAACTCGTTTGCGGCTTTGGCGACCGTGTGCGCCGTATCCGTGCCGCTGCTCAACGAATTGAGATGCTTTTTGAAGTCATACAACACCGAGCTGTCGCGCAACACCTTCTTCAAATGCTCGGCACTGTTGTAATCGCCGATCTTTTGCGCAAAGCAAATGCAGCCTTTGTCGAACAGCGGGAATTCGATTCGATACTTCTTCGAGAGAGTCTCGCGCATTTTTTTGAGCGCGACGACCATGTCAACCGCATTGTTGCCGCCGTCGAAATTGTAACGCACGAACTTGGTATTCGGTGCTTCGGCTTGGATCATCGAGACGAATTTTTTCAACAGAGTGGTTTTGCCGATGCCGCCGGAGCCGGAATAAAGCAGCAACATTCCGGAGTCGCCGATGCCGGCGTTTTTGATCTCGATCAAGTGTCTTTTGAAGTAATGCGTCGGTTGCTCGCGATCGACGAATAAATCTCCGGCGGAAATCAGCCGATCTTTTTTAATCAGACCCATGAAATCACCTCGCAACAATTTCTTTCATTCGAGCGAGCGTTGCAATCTCATGCGCTTGCCTCATTCAAGTTCGATCGTCGACGGCGGTTTCGACGTGCAATCATACAGTACGCGATTGACGCCCGCGACTTCGTTGACGATCCGATCCGCCGCCCGACTCAATACATCCCAATCGATCCGAGACGCCGTTGCCGTCATGAAGTCCGTCGTCTCGACCGCACGCAACACAACTGCATAATCATACGTCCGACCGTCGCCCATCACTCCGACCGAGCGCATGTTCGTCAACGCCGCGAAATATTGATTGGAAACAACACCGGCATTTTCCAATTCCGCGCGGAAGATCGCATCAGCCTCCTGCACGATCGCAATTTTATCCGCCGTGACTTCGCCGATAATTCTGATCCCGAGTCCCGGTCCGGGGAACGGTTGACGATTGACGAGCTTAGCGTCGAGTCCGAGCTCCCGTCCGACCGCGCGCACTTCGTCTTTGAACAGCATCCGAAGCGGCTCGACGATCTCTTTGAAATCGACGTGATCAGGCAAGCCGCCGACGTTGTGATGCGATTTAATCACCGCTGCTTTGCCGAGCCCGCTCTCGATCACGTCCGGATAGATCGTTCCCTGCACGAGATATTCGACCGCGCCGATCTTTTTCGCTTCCGCCTCGAACACGCGTATGAACTCCTCGCCGATGATCTTGCGTTTGCGCTCCGGCTCCGTTACGCCCTTCAATCGATCGAGGAAACGCGCGGACGCATCGACGCGTACGAAATTCAGATCGAAATTTTTGAAAACCGCCTCGACTTCGTCAGCCTCGTTTTTGCGGAGCAGACCATGATCTACGAACACGCACGTCAATTGCCGACCGATCGCCCTCGACAGCAATGCCGCCGCCACGCTCGAGTCCACGCCGCCGCTCAATGCGCACAACGCTCTGCCATGAATTTTCGACTTGAGTTCGGCGACCTTCGACTCGACGAACGAGCTCATCTTCCAATCACGCGAGCACTCGCAAATGTCAATGAAGTTGTCAAAAACGCGCCCGCCCTCGGCAGTGTGCACGACCTCGGGATGAAATTGCACGGCGTAGAGTTTGTGCTCGACATTTTCCATTGCCGCAATCGGACAGCTCGATGTCGATGCCGTGATCGAAAAGCCGCGCGGAACTTCCGTGATCCGATCGTTGTGGCTCATCCACACTGTCGAGCGATCGGACATGCCGTCGAGCAAGCGCGAGTCACCGAGCCGATCGAGATCGGTACGTCCGAACTCGGAGTTTTCAGCGCGATCGACACTTCCGCCGAGCCGTGCCGCCATCAATTGCGCGCCGAAGCAAATGCCGAGAATCGGAATGCCGAGCTCGAACAGTCCGGCGTCGACCGAAAAGTCGTCCGAGTTCACCGATTGCGGTCCGCCCGTCAAGATCATTCCGCGCGGAGCAAATTTTTTTATTGCGTCGAGATCAAATTTGGTATAAGTGTGCACCTCGCAATAGACGTTGCGCTCGCGCACCCGCCGTGCGATCAGTTGATTGTATTGCCCGCCGAAGTCCAATATTAAAATCTTTTCCACCCAAACCAACTCCCCTCAAATAATTACGCATTACGAATTGCTTTACAAATTCGCCGCGCCGATAATTCCCGCCGCATCGCCGAGCTTCGCCG
>CALGGX010000307.1 GCA_937916025.1 uncultured Selenomonadales bacterium | reverse complement strand
CCGTTAGTGCAATGACCGGCGCGCCCGCGCTTTTGTTGTCTTTCATCGACATTGCCAACTTCAGCATCTGAATGCCGTCGAGATCGGGCATCATGTGATCGAGGAAGATGAGATCGTATTTCGCGACGGCGAGCTTTTTGAGTGCTTCCGTGCCGCTTATCGCCGTGTCAATCTGAATGAGCGTGTCTTTCAGCAAACTCGTTACGACAAGCAAATTCATTTCGTTGTCGTCGACGACGAGAATTTTGGCGAGCGGCGCGACAAAGCTCGTCTGATGCAAACCGGACGGCGTCGGCAACGACACATTCTCGAAATTGCCGATGATTGATTTACCGACAACCTTGACCGGCAGAAATGCCTTGAACGTCGAGCCGTTGCCGTAGACGCTGTCGACATCGATATGCCCGCCCATCATTCGGACGAGCCGATACGTGATCGCCGGTTCGAGTCCGGTGCCTTCGATATTACGATTTTTTTGCGCGTCAAGCCGCTGAAAATCTCCGAACAATTTCGGAATGTCTTCTTCTTTGATGCCGATGCCGGTATCGGTTACGGCGAATGTCAATATGATCCGATCGGGCTCTTTGCGCTCGGTATCGGCATTGAAATCGACGCTGAAATCAATGGAGCCTTCGCGCGTGTATTTGATTGCGTTGGTAAGAATGTTCGTGACGATCTGTCGCGTGCGCGGCGAATCGCCGAAATGTGAATGAGATTTTTCAGGCTGTAATTTTCTTCGACGAGCTCCATCTTGCCGCTCTCGATCTTTGAAAAATCGAGGATGTCATTGATCAATGCGAGCAGAGACTCTCCGGCGGCGGCTGAATTTCGCGCGTAGTTGATGATGTAAGAAACGCACTCTTTGCTTGATTTGCGAAGTCGGCTCGCGCCTTGGCACGCTCGAAACGATTTGCCTTGCCGTTGATTAAAATCAAGCAAACGCTCGCAACGAGAAAAAGCATCAGCATCAGCGAAGTCAAGATGATGATGATGAGCGTGTTGGTATGCGAAATGGTTCCGGCGACGGCACTCCATGGCACGTACCCGATCATTCGACAGTTGGTTTGCGGCAGATCGGCTCCGAACAGGAAGAATTTTCCGCGCTCGCCCTCGTAATAAATGGCGGCGGCTCGGGCAGCATATTTATCGAGCAACTCGTTGCAGACGGTATCAAAACCGGCGGCAATGCTCGGATCGTCGAAAAACGCTTTGTCTTCATCGCCGTAATTTTTGTAAGGCATGATGATCTGCCCGTTGCGATCTTGAATCAAAAAACGACCGGCGGAATTGGATTCGGCGAGACCGAACATGTCCGTCAACAATGCCTCGGGATCCAGCCTCCGGACAACCGCGCGGACGTTATCGCCGTTGAGAACGGGCACGGCAAAGAGAAGCCCCTTACCTGCGCAATAATCGACGACATTATTCCCATGAACCGCCATCGGAAGTCGCGGGAACTCGTCTCGCGAGAGTGGCGCGCCGAGAATTGCCGTGCCGTCGAGACGCAACAAACCGACCGAGATGCGCGCATCTTTTTTGCCGAGCGCGGCGATAATGTTCGTTTCGGTTTCGGAACTCGGATGCGCCGTAATGTAATCGGAAGCAAACCGCAATTCTGCCGGTTCACGATCGAAACGCTCCGAAGCGACGGCGGACATATCGGCAGTTCGACGCGCAATTGTCTGTTCGAGCGTGTCATTGAGCATACTGCCGACTTTGTTTTGCATCAAAAAGCCGACGACAATCAACAAGACTGTCAGGCAGATGAATTGCGGAACGATTTTTTTGTAATCAATCAAGAACTTCAACTCCTCTCACGAGCCAATCAAACTTCTCGATCAAAACGTCGTCCGTAACCGCTTCGCCCGCCGCGCAACGTATATTGCCGCGATTGTCATGGAGTTCGCCGGAGAAAATGAGCTTATCGGCGATCAGTTCCTGCCGCATCAGCTCGATGCGCTCTTGCATTTCCGGCGTTACGTCATTCGAGAACTCCGACAGCCTGACGGCGTCTCGTTTCACTCCGATCAGACGATTGCGGACGGAATTGAGCTCGCCTTTGAGATATCGCCGAATGATGTCGCCGTAAAACAAATCCCAACGACAATTCATCGACGCTAATTTTTTTTCCGACAGAACATCGATCAATGCGCCCTGTCGATCGCTGAAAACATCCGCACCGGCTTTGATCAGCGCGGCAGAATTGCTGTGCGAGACGACGATTTTAACATTCGGATTGATGCTTTGCGCGCCGAGCGCGAATGCACTGATGTCCCGATACATTGCCGAATCGGGCATGGCGGCGATACAGCCGATAACATTCGATTTGGTTTTCATTGCCGCCGGCGCACCGAGCATATATCGCCCTTGGTACATTCGCACGAAGTAGGCGGTCATATTTTTCGAGTACTCTTTTGTCGAAACGGTCGCGAAGGAGATGTTCGGATATTTATCGACGATGTCGCGAATTTCGGAAGGATAAGAACTGCTCGCGAGGAAGATCATGCTCGCGTCGTTTTGGATCGGATCTTCGACGGCGGTTGAACATTGCCCTGTGTTTTTCTCGACCTTGTCACGTACAAGGAGCTCGAGACCGAACTCGTCACACGCCGTTTTGATGCCGTTGTAATGAGCATTGCCTCGTCCGTCGTCGTTTATGTCGCCCGGAATGACAAAACCGATTTTCAGTGTCTGCGCGTTGTCGTTTTGCGGCATTCACTCAAACGAGCGCAAAAAATTTTTTCGACGGCTGTGATAAAAATCAATTCATCTTTTCATAAATCTGCTGTATAATATCATCAATCGATGTATCGACAGTTTTTTTTATTAATCGGAGGTGAATTGAGATGAGCAGTGAACAAAATGCTGCCGACAAAATCCATGAAGCCGAGCTTGCCTTTGATCGAAAACGACGAACGATCGGAATGTTTCTCGGTCCGATCGCCGCAATCGCCGTAATGCTGATACCGATCGAAGCCTTGACTCTCGAAGCGCACAAACTCCTTGCAATCATGACTCTTGTCGCTCTGTGGTGGAACACGGAGCCTGTTCCGATCCCCGTAACTTCGCTGATAGGTCCGACGCT
>CALGGX010000306.1 GCA_937916025.1 uncultured Selenomonadales bacterium | reverse complement strand
CACGAGCTCGACTGCAAGAGTGAAAGTCGCAATGCCGCCGCTCCCGAGCGTGTCGATTTCAATCATTATCACGCGATCCAATCCGAGCTGCCGAATGGCGGCTATCCTGCCGTTCTCGAGATTTTTCCGCAACACCATGCAAAACGTCGGCGGCTCGGGAAGATTTTCCGCCACGCGATTCGCAATGTATATCGCCGGATTTTGCGGATTGATCGACAGTTGCAATAAAAATGTTTGCCCGGGGCGGCGAATTGTCATTGCCAACGACGCGCGACTTTGTTGCGTGATCTTGTCGACGCGACCGCCGATCAATTCTCTCGACAATTCGAGCACCAGCGGGCGCATTGAATATCCTTCCAAATTCATGGCTTAAAACTCAATTCCGAGTTGAGCATAGACGCCGTTCAGAAACGGATGCTTGATCAATTTCATTTCCGTAACCAAATCCGCGCGATCGATCAGAGATTGCGCCGCTTGCCGCCCCGTCATCACCAAGTGCACTTTTTCCGGGCGCGCGTCGACCAATTTCAGCATGTCCTCTTCCGAGATCAGATTCATCGTGACGGCATAATTTATCTCGTCGAGGATCACCATATCCCATTTGCCGTTCGTGAGCGCATCCGTCGCCGTTTCAATCGCCGCCTTCGCCGCCCGCTCATGCTCTTCCTTCTCGCCCTGACTTGTAAAGCCGAGTCCGCACTGTTTGATTTCAATCCGCCCGTTCGACACGCGAGACAACCAATCGATCGCGTCGAGCTCGCCGTATCTCTGACTGCCCTTGATGAATTGCAGGATCAAAATCCGCAAGCCGCCGCCGAAAGCGCGAAGCGCGAGTCCGAGTGCCGCCGTCGTCTTGCCTTTGCCGTCGCCGGTGTGCACGATCAACAAGCCGTGCTCGACCGTTGCCTGCTTCTCCGTCGCCGAAGTCTCGACTTCCGTCGCCTGTTCCGACTCCTCCGCCGCGATCGATGCGGAAATTATTTTTTCTTCTGCCATTATCTGCGCCTCCAAAAATTTTTTGTGCTATAATACGTCAATCATTATAACGTCGAGGTTTTGACATGAAAAGTTTTTTTGTATTCGCGCCGCTGATTGCACTGTTCACATTTCTCTGCCTTTATATCTCCGAACAAACCGACGTGCTTGCAATCGAAAAAGAAAAACTCGTTACGTCGTTTGAAATGCGGGATCGGCAATTGATTTTGACGTGGCAACCGCTCGCTTACCCCTGCTCGTATGAAGTCAAAACATTTTCCATGACTTCGGGAATGATTCCGAACACGCCGCAATATCATCAATTCGCCGATGAATTTGTCGACGGTAATGAATACCGCGTGCCTTCGACCGCCATTCCGATGTATTACTTCGTCACCGCTTACGGCATGTTCGGCAGAGTTTTCGAGTTCAAAAACGTCGCCGCCAATCCCAATTTCACTTCGCCGCCCGCGCCCGTTCCGATCTTTCATTACACCGCCGATAATCCCGCGAGTCCGATGCCGTTTTTGGTTTGGCATACCGTCCCCGACGCCGTCTGCTACGAAGTCGAATTGCTTTCCGCGCCGCCGGAGATTGAAGGCGGTATTTCGTTGTCGAAAACGGTTCACGTCTTAAGCACGCAACAAGTTTTTACCAACGGTTGGCAAGCTGATCTTCGCCCGTATCAAAATCAAATGTCGTTGTATTGGCGAGTACGGGCGTTGGGGTTTCATCACGAACCTATCGGCGAATTTTGCAAAGCCGAGCCGATCATCGTCAACGCAAATCTGCCGGTGCCGAATTGCCCGCTCGTCAACAATTTCGATCTTATGCCGAACTTCGAGCAACCGCTCTATCCGGTGTACTCGTGGATTCCGCTCAATCGAAAGGCGTTGAAATACGAAGTCGAATTGCTGAACCATCCGCCGATAATCGAACACGATGTCGAACCTTCACCCGACAGTTTGTGGCGGCAATCCGGTCAAGATACCGCCAGCCTCTATGACGAATACGCGCGTCCTTTCGCCGGTCCGTATTATTGGCGAGTCCGCGCGCTCGACAAAAACGACAATCCCGTCGGAACCTGGTCGGATACGGAAAAATTCGTCGTCAAAGATTACACTTCAGGCATCAACACCGGCATTTTCGGCGACAGCATTTCGCATGGCGGCGGCGCAATTTCTTATCCGCCGACGGCTTTGGAATATTCCTACGCGACTTATCTCGATTTCCCCGCCGTCAATCTGTCGAGAAGCGGCGATACTTCTCACACGACGCTTGAGCGTTTCGAGACCGACGTTTTGCCTTTCAAGCCGAAGAATCTGCTCATCTTGACGGGCACGAACTCGCTCCGCGCTCGCGAGATCAAAGCCGCCGAAGTCATTGACGACATTGCCGCGCTTCAATTGCTTTGCGAGCAGAACCACATTCGCCCGATTTTTTTGACGCTGATGCCCATCAATCCGACCAACATCGAAAACGCGTTCCGCACTCCGACCGATCCGAATTGGCGCGAAAAAATGAATACCATCAACACGTTTATCCGAAGCATGCGATATTACATCGATCTCGAACCGTATTTTTACGATATAAACAAAATGCAGCTCGACGACCGTTTGTCAGTCGACGGACTGCATCCCGATATTAAAGGCAAGATGATGATGGCCGAGATCATCAACCAACATCAAGATCTATTCGCAAAGTAAAATTCCGCGCGGCAATCGCCGCTTTTTTTTTTTTTCAGTCTTTCGAGAGATCGCTGCCGTCTTTGAGCCGACTCATCATGCCGCGCAATTTTGCGCCGACCTGTTCGATCTGATGTTCGGCATGAATGCGACGCTGCGCCAAGAAGTTTGCACGTCCCGCCGCGCGGTTCTCGACCGGCCGATTGCGAGCGAAGGAGCTGTCCTGAATTTCCTTCAACGCCTTCTCCATTGCCTTGCGAACTTCCGGCGTGATGATCTTCGGTCCGGTCGTATAATCGCCGTATTCGGCCGTATCGCTGATCGACTTGCGCATCTTCGCCATACCGCCCTCGTACATCAGATAGACGATCAATTTCATCTCATG
>CALGGX010000305.1 GCA_937916025.1 uncultured Selenomonadales bacterium | reverse complement strand
CGTTTCAGCCGTATCGATTTTTTTTCGACGGCGGCGATCGATTCTTCCAACATTCCGCGCGGAGCATTCGTATCGAGATCGAAGAAGAAAATGTATTCGCCGAGCTTCGTGCGCGCGGGGCTCGATTCAATCCGCGTCATGTTGACATCGCGGAACGCAAATTCCTCGAGCACTTCGCATAACGCTCCCGCGCGCTCGCCGTGAATTTGACAGATGATCAAAACTTTGTCTCCGTCCGATTGAGTAATTTCCGAATCCGCGCGGCAAATTTCAAAAAAACGAGTGCTGTTGAAAATATTGTCTTGAATTTCCGACGCAACGGTGATTAAATTGTTGAGCTCGCCCGCGCGTCGTGTGCAGATCGCCGCAACGCCTTCTTCAATCGAAGCCGAAGCCGCCAGTTCCGCCGCGCGCGCCGTCGACGCCGTCGTGATGAGCTCCGCCTTCGGATATGTCGATTGAATGTATCTCCGACATTGCGAGATCGGTTGGGAATGCGAGATAATGCGTTTGATTTCGGAAACTCCCGCCCGAGTCATCAATTGATTGTGAATGCGCCAAATGACTTCGCGAGTAACCGTCAACCGATCGGAACGCGCGAGCGTGTCGAGCGTGATGTTGATCGAACCTTCGAGCGAATTCTCGACCGGAACCAAACCGCAATCGAGCTCGTCGTCCTCAACCGCGCGGAGAACCTCAAAAATGTCCGGACAGATCACCAACTCGCGAGGCTCGGAGAGTTGTTCGTTCAGCCAAATCGCCGCCGCTTCCGAATGCGTGCCGCGCGGTCCCAATATTCCCATTCGTTTCATTGCATAACCTCACTCGTCGAAATTCAACTTCGCCAAATCCGGAAACAACTCGCCGATCGACGCCGTCATCTCTTTCGGATTGAGCAGATCGATGATCGGTTTCATCGTCGTTCGGAATTCTTCCTCGTCCTGCATCAAAATCAGAATGGCGGCAGTGTTGCTCGCGTCCGCCAGTGCCGTGTGTTGAATGCCTTTGAAATTTCTGTTCATCGCGCCGAGTGCCGTGCTCAATGCCAGATTGCTGTTTAAACCGATCTTGTTGTCAAAGGCTTTTTGCAGATCGATCCAATTGTTTTCGAGCCGACTCAAGTCAAACTCCGGCAATTTAAACGCGCATTCGCTCTGAAATTGCGCGAGATCGGAATTGCTCCACGAATACAACGCGGCATCGTCCGTTCCGATCCAACTCAAAAAATTGTTAAACTCGACAGCGAAGGGATTTTTGTCGGCAACCGTCTCGTCGGTTATGCCCGTCAATTTCGAGATATGTTGAGTGATGCTGCCGTACTCCGGCTTGACATATCGCTGAAATTCGTCAACCTGTTTGAAATTCTCGTCGAGCTTGACGGCTCCGATCTCTATAACTTCCTCCGGCAACAGACGGCGTATTTCCTTGTTGCGGTTCGGATTCATTTCCAAATCTATGACCACGTGGATCATTCTGATCCTCCTTGCCGAGTTTTTTGTTATTGTACTCGAAATGAATTTGTTATTCAAGTCGAAAGGAGAAATTGAATGAAAATCATCGATGCGCATTTGCATTTCGATCGTGAGAGTTATTTCAACGAAGTCGCCCGTGCCGCCGGGCATGAAAATTCGGCGGCGCATCTCGAAAAATGTTATGCCGAATTGGAGATCGAGCGCGGGATTGTGATGAGCAATCGGACGCTCGAGCCGAGTGAGTTGCAATATCCGAAGTTTTTGAGTTACTGCATCGGACTCGACAATTCGACGTGGGCACCGGACGATTGGAAACGGAATTTGCGATTGATTGAAGAGAATTTGCGTCGAAAGGAATGCGTCGGGCTCAAACTCTACCCCGGATATCTGCACTTTTACGTGTCGGACGATGCGCTCGCGCCGCTGTATCGATTGGCGGCGAAATACGACAAGCCCGTCGCCGTTCATACCGGCTTGACGGCAATGTCTCGCGCGCTTTTGAAATACAGTCATCCGCTCGTGCTCGACGAGGCGGCGGCGAAATTTCCAAACGTCCGATTTGTGATGTGTCATCTCGGCGAGCCTTGGATTTGCGACGCGGCGGCGGTATTGATGAAAAATCCGAACGTGGCGGCGGATTTGTCGGGCATTCTCGAAAAAAAAATACCCGACATGGAGAAATTTCTCGTCAGGAAGAAGTTTTACGTCGAGCAATTGCGCGGTTGGTTGGAACTTGTCGGCGATTATTCGCGCATAATGTTCGGCACGGACTGGCCGCTTGCAAATCTCGGAAATTACATCGAATTTGTCAAGGCATTCATTCCGGAAGATCAATGGGATCAGGTTTTTTATCGCTCGGCGAAAACGATTTATCGTATCTGATTCATTTCATGAATTGATCGATCGCTTTGTTGAGCTCTTCAATCGCTTGCTCGTCGCCTTCCTTAATCGCATCGACAATGCAGTGCTCGATGTGATCCTTCAAGATGATTCGACCGACCGCGCGCAATGCCGCGTCCACCGCCGAAACAACGGGATCAGGTTTTTTATCGCTCGGCGAAAACAATTTACCGTCTCTGATTTATTTCATGAATTGATCGATCGCTTTGTTGAGTTCTTCAATCGCCTGCTCGTCGCCTTCTTGAATTGCCTCGACGATGCAGTGCTCGATGTGATCTTTCAAGATGATCCGACCGACCGCGCGCAATGCCGCGTCCACCGCCGACAATTGGATAAGCACTTCCGAACAATCGCGCCCGTCTTCGATCATTTTCTTCGTCGATTCCAAATGCCCGATCAAGCGCGCCATCCGATTCAAAACCGCCTTCGTCTGCGTATGTGTATGGCTGTGATTGTGTTCGTGAGTGTGGTCATGTTTATCGCACATCAGGCATTCACCACGTTGATCGGCTTGCCGAAAATATACGCCTTGACATTGTCAATCGTCTGCTTCATCAAACGCGCGCGCGACTCTTTCGGAGCCCATGAAATATGCGGCGTGATGAAACAATTTTTTGCGCCGAGCAGAGGATTATCCGCGCGGATCGGTTCCGTCGAAACGACATCCAATCCC
>CALGGX010000304.1 GCA_937916025.1 uncultured Selenomonadales bacterium | reverse complement strand
GACGATCTCGATGCGATCCTCGAACGGGATGATCGGACGCTTCCTTTTGTATTCGACAAGATTGTCGGTCGATACGCCGACGATGAGTTTGTCGCAGAGTCCGCGCGCGTTTTTCAGCAAATTCAAATGCCCGATGTGGAATAAGTCATAAACTCCGGTGGTGTAGCCGACTACCATGAAATCATCTCCTTAACTGTTGATCTATTGCATTGAAAATGTATTCGCTTGCAAGCATTCCGTTGTCTTTTCGATAATTCAAATGCGCGTCGAAAAATTGTTGACGTGCACCCGACAGCGGATCCTGCTTTTTGATCAGAACATTGTCGATAAACGACTCGATTGATTTGTAATCCCGCCCGTCCGCGCGGTAGAGTACCTTCATCAATTCTCTGCCGAGCTCGGTGAACTGTTGCGTTTCGCGCGTCAAAAACAACAGCGGCTTATGCGTGTATTGATATTCGGCATTGAAAGAACTGCTGTCGAGGATCATTCCGTCCGACGAGGCAAAGATCGATTGATAGTATCCGCCGGTGACGACTCTTGCGTTCGGCAACTCGTTCCATTTCTGCAGGTACCTCCGAAATGCTTCTTCCGATGGAAAGACATTTGAACTCACGGCAGAAAACAGCAAATTCGGATGCGGCTTGAAAACCCACGACGTTTTCGGATGCGCCTTCGCGTATTCATACATAAATTCGTAATTCAAATGAAACGTCGAATATTGAATACCGTCGTCAATCGACCAATGCGGCGCGTAAATGATTCGCGTCGAGTGCGGGAGCATTTCCTTCCAATCAAAAGATTTTTCGGCGTCCGAGAAGAAAAAATCCATGCGCGGATATCCGCTGTAAAATCCGCGCGGCAATCCGAAGCGACAATTTTTGTCATAGAACTCGAGTGTGTTTCGAGTGTCGAGAAAAACCTTCCACGCCATATTGATGATCGGATAATTCGCCAGCGGTACATGCGCGTCTCCGGAAATGTGCATGCCGTACGGGATATAGCATAAGAGAGTTTCCGTCGAAATGTTTTCGAGGCGAAATGCGCGCGGCAAAA
This sequence comes from uncultured Selenomonadales bacterium, assembly GCA_937916025.1. The sequence goes on along the minus strand of CALGGX010000304.1, from coordinate 17,325 downwards.
CCTGATTGTAAGGTGTGAGATAAATTATCACGTCTTGTGTCGGGAGTTCGGCATTGTTATTGTCGATTGCAACGACATTCAAACCGCGCGATTTCAGCCGGTTGACGCCGCGCCGAAAATCTCGAACGACAATCGGCTCGTCGAATTGATCCCGCCGAAGACACAAAAAAATTGTCGGATCGTATCGCTCATTTCGCTCGAATAATCGATACAGATCATCGCCGCACCACATCGACGCATCGTAGAGGATAAAACCGATTTTGATTTTTTCCCGACTTCGGATTTTTTCAATCGACGGCTCGAACGCCCGCTCCAAAATTGAATTAAACTCGTCTTTCGACGCGAACTTGGACAGTTGATAGAATTGATAATACGAAACGTGCTCGACGGGCGTTTTCGGCAAAATATTTTTTGATTGCAACAAAAGTTTTATCAAAGCTTCGACTTGCCGCGCTCCCTTGAGATTCAAATGCGTATGATCGGAAAAGCAATCGTAACCGAGCGGCAACTCGAACAGATCGATGACTTCAAAATCATATGCCGATTGCAATTGCCGGAGCGTTTGACGAAAATGAAAAAGAAGTTCCTGCGGATAATGTCGACGCAAGATCGGCGAAACAGGAAGTATCAAACCGATCGGCGTTGCGTCGTGCTCGCGGCAGAGTTTGATGTACTCTTCGAGCGCGACAAGATTTTTTTCGACAACATCCGCGCGGAAGTTTTGCGTGAGTTTTTCCAACGTCGATTTCCAATCTGCAATTTCCGACAAAGATGCATCGCGCGACGGACGCGGCTCGGGCTCGACACTTTCTTTGACAAATCGACGAACGCGTTCGCTGATTGCATACAAAAAAAATTTATCGTGATTGGTTTCGGGCTTCGATTGAACAGCGAGCATATATTGCAAATTCTTCGAGTAAACGGCGAAGTCGTCTTGATTTTTATATCGGAAGGAATGAGGCGCGAGTCCGATCAATGCGAATTTGATCGAATTTTGATGTTTGAAAACAAATTGCGCGGTTCGGAGTGATTGCAACAAATCCTGCTCGGAATCGGCGAGATTGACTCCGTTGCCGAGCCGAGCGACTTCGAGTTCGACTTCGGCATTGCCGGTTGCAAAAAAATCGATCGGTGTCGACTCGGCGCGTTTGACATTGGCGAGCCAATTGCGATTGAGATTCGGAAAGACGGTGCAATTGACGATATTTTGTTCCGATATCCCCTCGTCGACAAGAAAATCTTTCACCTTGGCGATATCGGAGGCGTCTTCAGCGGAACCGCTCAACAGCCACAGAAAACTCGTCCGGCTTCGGAGCAATCGATTGATTGATCGAAACGGCAACACCGGAATAATCTCACTGCCGAATTTGCAACCGACATTTTCCGAACCGTAAACAAGTATTGCATTCAGCTCGATATTATCCGAATTCAGCGCGACGAGCGACTCTTTCAGTCGTTTTCTGCTCATTACAATCAATATCGCCGGAAATTTTTCCATTATCACGCCTCCTCGGAAAAATTTTATTTCAACGGCAGAATGTTTCTTTCATGCAATTGCTTATTAAGTTCCTTGCTTGAATAAAATGCACCGCGCGCATTCAAATGCGTAAGGTCTTGAAAATTTTCATATCCCAAAGACAGATCAAACAAATCAATAAACATAAAGTCATACATTTTCTCAAATTGATGCAAGATATATCGGACGTAAAAAATGAGTTCTTTAGGATAATTTTGGCGGATTATTGATGAAAACGGCAACATGAATCCGATCGGTCTTGCCTTATATTTAAGGCACAGTTTGATATAATCTTCAAGGGTATTGAGATTTTGCTCGATTGTTTCCAACCGAAATTCGCTGATGACATGTTTCAGTTCTTTTTCCCATTCGGCAATATTTGTTGCCGAAATTCCTTTCGTAAGCGATTGCCTCTTATATTGAATGTAGTTCAAATCGGCTTGCGCTTCTGTCATTACGGAAAAAATATGATTGAGATGCGGATTAAATAAAACCATACGATATTTGTCGCATTCTGTTTCAAGCTGACGATCTTTCAATGCAAACATATACTGAATGTTTTTCGCACCGACCACGAAACTTTTTCGATTGTCATAGCGAAAAGAATACGGCGCAATCCCGATCAAAACAAACTTTATGAAATTATTCCGAGTGGGGGGTAGGAGCATGCTCGAAGACATATTTTGCAGTCAAGTAGCTCTGCAACAAATCTTGTCTGTGATCACTGAGGTTAATTCCGCGAGCTCCTTCAATACAGCCGCAATCGAAGCCGGTTGTGACATATGAAATTCCTGTTGCGAAATAATCAATCGGATGTTTTTCGGCATAACGAAGATTGGCAATCCAAGTTCCGGAAATCGGAAATTCATAGTAAATAATCTTTTCGCGAGACACGCCTTGTTTCATTATCAATTTTGCCATATCCCAAGCGGGACGTCCGTCTTTTGTCGGCGGGACAAGTAACCACAAGAATTGATTTTTGTCGGGCAGATCGTTTAACAATTCATCGAATGATTGAAACGAGCACAGGGGAATTTTAAGATTGCCGATCGAAATCACGCCGCGATCGGCACTTTCCATAACAATAATTTTTATATCGACGACAGACCAATTCATGAGTGCAAAAGTTTTTTGAAGTTGATCTTTATCCATGATAACCAATATCGCCGGAATTTTGTTCATGCTCATGCCTCCTCGGAAGTTTTTTTATCAGTATATCGATTGCCGCGCGGCTTGTCAAAAAAAACTTTTCATGATATATTGCGAGAGTTGTTTTCTGAAATGGGGTGAGTCGAATGGCGAAGAAGCAAACGGGAATAAAAATCGCGTGCGAAAATCGCAAGGCGCGACATGATTATTTCATTCATGAAGTGTTCGAGGCGGGGATCGAATTGCGCGGCACGGAAGTGAAATCGCTCCGCGCGGGCAAAGCGAATTTGAAAGACAGTTACGCCGAAGTCAAGAACGGCGAGATTTTTGTGCAGCACTGGCACATCAGTCCGTACGATCACGGAAATATTTTTAATCATGATCCGTTGCGTCCGAGGAAATTGTTATTGCACAAGCGCGAGATCGTCAAACTCTTCAGTAAGACGCGCGAGAAGGGATTTACTCTCGTTCCGCTCAAGATATATTTCAAGCACGGACGCGCGAAGATGGAGCTGGCGTTGGCGAGCGGCAAACACACTTACGACAAGCGCGAAGACCTGAAATCGAAAGCCGCGCGGCGCGAAGTCGAGCGCGATCTGAAGGATCGTCAGCGTTGACGCGCGCTTTGAAATTATTGCAGAGGAGTGAATGATCATCTCGGAAGAAAAAATGCAACGCGGTTTGAAAAATCGTCATTTGCAAATGATCGCGCTCGGCGGCGCAATCGGCACCGGACTTTTCTACGGCTCCGCCTCTACGATCTCAACCGCCGGTCCCGCCGTCATTTTGAGTTATCTCTTCAGCGGCATCATCATCTTCTTCATCATGCGAATGCTCGGCGAGATGAGCGTCGATGATCCCGTCTCCGGTTCTTTCAGTTATTACGCCACAAAATATTGGGGCGAGCTCGCCGGTTTCGTTGCCGGTTGGAATTATTGGTTCCTCTACGTCTTTGTTTCGATGGCGGAACTCACCGCCGTTGCAATTTATGTCGGTTATTGGTTGCCGGATTTGCCGCATTGGATTTCCGCGCTCGTCTGCATTGTCATCATCACGACAATCAATCTGATCAACGTCAAGATGTACGGCGAGATCGAATTTTGGATGTCACTGATCAAAGTCACGGCGATCATCTGCATGATCGTCCTCGGGCTTGCAATTCTCTTCGGCGATCCGCGTCCGTTTCCGGAGAATTTTTCCAATCTCTGGATCAACGACGGCTTCTTCCCGAACGGCGCATGGGGCATGTTCATCTCGCTCGTGCCGGTGCTGTTCTCATTCGGCGGCATCGAATTGATCGGAATCACGGCGGGCGAAGCCGAAAATCCCGACAAGACGATCCCGCGCGCCATCAATCAAGTCATTTACCGAATCCTGATCTTCTACGTCGGCACGATGATCGTTCTTATGGCATTGTGGCCGTGGAATCAGGTCGGCATGGAAGCGAGTCCTTTCGTGCAGATTTTTGACAACGTCGGAATCCCCGCCGCCGCGCATATTCTGAACTTCGTCGTGCTCGCCGCCGCCGTCAGCGTCTACAATTCCGCGATCTATTCCAATTCGCGAATGCTCTACAGCCTCGCCACAACCGGCGGCGCACCGAAATATCTCGCAACACTTTCGAGCAGAAAAGTGCCCGTCAACGGCATTTTGACGTCGTCGGGCATTACGCTCCTCGTCGTCGCGCTGAATTACTTCTTCCCCGGCGAAGTTTTCATGTATTTAATTTCGATCGTCACGTGCGCGGTCATCATCAGCTGGGTTACCATCGTTATCACGCATCTCAAATTCAAAACGCATTGTCGAAAAATCAATCATCAAACGAAATTTCAATCGATCGCGTATCCGTTTACAAATTATCTCTGCATGGCGTTTCTGTTGAGCGTCGTGGGAATGATGGCGACTTTCGACGACATGAGGCTCGCCGTCATCATTCTGCCGATTTGGATTGCAATCATCTGCATCGGCTTTTATTACCGCAAGTCAAAGGGGAGTGGTCAAGATTTATAAATTGCTGAAAATGCTCTGCGCAATCGTTTGTCTGATTGCAATTTGCATTCAACCTTCGGAAGCGAAAAAAAAATACGACGGCGTGCCGGGAAAAATTCTTTACATCCCGATTGACAACCGTCCGATTTCCAAAAAGCAGACGATTGAAGTCGCGGAAAAGCTCGGCTATGAAGTGATCGTTCCTCCCGATGAATTGCTCGGCAATCGAGACGATCTCGGCAATCCCGATCGACTCTGGGAATGGCTCGAGAATGAAGCCGATAAGCAGAAATTGCTCCGCGCGGCGGTGATCTCGTCGGACTCGATGATTTACGGCAGTCTGGTCGGCTCGCGCAAACACGGTCTCGAAGAAAATGTCATTGCCGAGCGCGCCGCGCGCTTTGAAGAATTCCACAAAGAGCACAAAAAACTGCCGTTGTACGTTTTCAGCTCGATCATGAGAACGCCGAGGACGGGAGCCGATTCCGGGCATGAGGAGCCCGAGTATTATCGGAGCTACGGCGCGGATATTTTTCGATACACCGCGCTGATTGACAAGCAGGAAATGGAAGGGCTCAATCGGCGCGAGAAGAAAGAATTTGCATTTCTCGAGAAGCTGATCCCTTCGACCGCGCTCTCCGATTGGATGGAGCGGCGCAAGAAGAATTTCGACTGCAACAAGCAACTGATCGATCTCGCGCGGCAGAAGACATTCAATTATCTTCTGCTCGGGCGCGACGACAATGCGCCCTTCTCGCAAACGCATCTCGAAAATCGATATCTCAACAAATACAGCAAGGGCGTCGGCAAAGAAACTTACAAATCGATCGCGGGCATTGACGAAGTCGGTTTGCTGATGTTGACGCGCGCGATCAATGAACAGCGCAACAACGTTCCGTTCGTCTATGTTAAATACAATTGGGGACGCGGACCGCAAACAATTCCCTCGTATTCGGACGTGACGATTGACGAGTCGATTGACGATGCGCTTGCCGCCGTCGGCGCGATCAAAGTACCTTCGCCGGAACGCGCGGACTTTGTGCTCGCCGTCAACACCAATCCGAACGGTCGGACGGCAGAGGCTATGAGCACTTTGAATGACGGCACGCCTCGCGACGGCACGAAATATTTCGCGGACATCGTAAGCGATTATGTCGGCAACGGCTACAACGTGGCGGTGGCGGATATCGCTTTCGCCAACGGCTCCGATAACGCGCTGATGGAAGAGTTGAAAAATCGCGGTTTGCTGTTCAAAATCAATGCGTACGGCGGCTGGAACACGGCAACGAACTCGACCGGTTTTGTGCTCGGCACGGCAATGCTCGGCAAGATGATGCCGAATGGCGCGATTGATGATCTGCTGTTGACGAGATATCTCGACGATTGGGCGTATCAGGCGAATGTTCGCAACATCATGGCGCGGCAATTGACGTGGCTTCGCGGCGACGGATTTTACGGCAAGCTCGGCGACAAGCGCGACGCGGTGAGCGGACGGACGACCAAGTTGCTTGAGACTTTTGTCGAAAATAATTTTCCGCCGTTTGCGGGTTCGGAAGAGTTGATGGTGGTATTTCCGTGGAATCGAATGTTCGAGTCCGATATTTTGCGCGGGCGCGAAGCCTTGATTGAATTCGAGAAGGCGCAACCGCATATCGTTTCAGTCAAATCGGAATGACTTTTTCCGAAACGAAAAGCGATCGACGTGTTTAAAACGTCGACCGCCTTTTTTTTGATCGAATTTCGATTGAATTACATTTCGATTGAATTACGCGTCGTTGGAATCGGTTTCACCGTTGATGACTTTGACCGCTTCGCGGAACGCTTCTTCATTGCGCGCGCCGTGAATCGACAGCACCAAACTCTTGCCCTTCTGAATTCCGAGATTTGCCAACGACAGAATGCTCTTCGTCGAGCCGCTCTTCTTGCCCGAGATCAGCCGAATCAGGCAGCCGGTATCATTCGCGATCTGCACGAGATGCGAGCATTCGCGCAAGCCGAGCACGCCCTTCGCTACCATAATGAACGACACAACCGCGCCGTATTTTGCCAAGTCTTTATCTTCGTCGAGGTATTTTTCGATGTCGATGACTTTCGACTCCGAAGCCTCGTCATAATTTCTGTCTTCAATCATCTGATATGCAAATGCCATTTTGAATTTCTCCTTCCGATTGACTTGCCGAATTTTTTACTGCGACTGCCGACTTCCCTGTCGACGCGTAAATCATACCACGCCGAAGCACGATCATGCAATGGGCATTCATTATTGTTTCATCTTCGATTCCTTCCGATTTCGTCGCAAATTTTTTTTACTTGTCTTAAACGCCGATAAAGAGTACAATCATATCAACATGAGAGGAGGAGTGCAGTGAACAGATTTTTTCCGACGATTATCCGGGCGTTGCTCATCGGCGCAATGTTGATGTCAACGTGCTCGGCGGAAAATTTTCAATTTGTCGACGCCGAAGGCAACACCGGCTATTACGTCGACATGGACAGCGTCGAAGACGAAAGTCGCAATGTGATCTTCGCGCGCATCGCCGTCAAAAAGGCGGGAGCCAATCGCATGTTCGTCTATGACGTTCGCTTTAATCATGCCGAGAAGGCATATCAAATCATTTCTTCGCAGACGATTGAATACGAAACGCAAAACGTGCTCGAGTCGAAAGACGAGCCGCGAGACTTCCGCGCATACGCTCCCAATTCGGAAATGTCCGAGTTGCTCCGCTTCATCATGGACGGCGGCGATCTTCTCGATTAAAAAAAATTAATGCAGAGATTGAATGACATGAAAAAATTATCAGCAATCATATGCGCCTCGTTGATGTTATTGCCGACTTCGGCGGGCGCGGAGTATCGTTCGCATTCCGATACGGATGTTGAAGTGTTTGATTACATCGAAAATCGACGCCGCGAGGAACGCGATCATCAATTGACGCCGGAACAGACGAAACTGCTCGAAGATATTGCGGCGGCAAAAGCTCAATTGCCGAATCCGGATTTGTTGACGCCGGACGAACGCGCTCCCGCAGTTTTCGAGGGCGATGATCTTGTTTACCACACGGAAACGGGCGAGTTCATTGCGCAAGGCAAGGTTGATATAATTCAACTCGACGGTCGCCGCTTTCAGACAGACAAGGCAACGGGCAATGTCAACGATCAGATCGTCAACATTCAAGGGCGCGCACACATGTTGCAGGTCGTCGACGGGCAACCGCGCGTCACTCTCGACGGCTTCCGAACGACTTACAATTACGGCACGTCGCGCGGCACGATGGGCAGTGCGAAAGGCAAGGCGGGCGAATATTACATCACCGGCAAGCGGTTTGAATTTTATCCGGATCACATCGTGGCGTTTGATGCGACGCAGACGAAATGCGGTGCGAGTCGTCCGGATTATCATGTCAGCGCGAAGAAAATGGAGATTTGGCCCGAGCAAGTCATTAAGATGTATAAGATCAAGTTTTGGATCAAAGACACGGTCGTCGGCACGAAGGATTATGACGAGAAAAAATTCGGCGAGACGGATCATATCGACTTCCCGCGCGTCGGCTACAACAAAGATCACGGCGCGTATATCGAGCAACGGTTTAAATTTCCGATTGCGGATCATTTCGAGAACGTGACACAATTGCATTTCGAGACGAAACATGGCGTTCGGAGCAATACCGAGGTTCGTTACGGCAATCGTGATGCAAGCGCGCGAGTCGTCTACGGCTTTTACAGTGACAGCGATAATGTTTGGATACAAAAAGAGCCGTCGTTGATTTTGCATTACGGACGGCATTTCGATCATCTGCCGGCGAGTTACGGCTTCAGTTACGAGATCGGGCATTGGCGCGGCAATTCCGTCGAGAGTACACATCAAAAGTATGAAGTCGGGCTCGCGCGCGATCCGATCGTTTTCAAAAATTGGATTTTGACGCTCGGAACGAGTTACACAATCACGAAAGAGAGTTCGGATAATTCGACGGTCAACGGCATCAACTACGGCACGCGGCTGTTGAAAGAATTTGACGATCGCTCGGCGGCGTTTGTCGGCTATTACTATACGAAGAACAACAAAAAGAACTCGCTGTTTGACTTCGAGAACGACGACTATTCCAAGAAGATCACGACCGGATTGAGTTATCGGTTCGATGCGAAAAATCGCGTCGTGGTCGGGCTGAATTTCGACGCCGAGCGGAGCAATGTGCAGGATGTGGATTATTATTGGTATCATGACTTGCACTGCTCGCAATTGATAATGAGATATCGGGAGCGGCGCGACAAATTCGAGGCTCATTGGCAATTCACTCCGTGGTGATTTGAATTTTAAGAAGGTGAAGTATTGCAGAAATTGGCAACGTCAATCAGAAAAATGCAGGGCAAAAAAATACTGGTAATCGGGGACATGTTTGCGGACGTGTATTTGCAAGGGCAGATCGGGCGCATCTCGCGCGAAGCTCCGGTGCTGATCCTGCAACAGGTCGGAGAAAAGATCGTGCCGGGCGGCGCGGCGAATGTTGTGGCGAATACGGCGACGCTCGGCGGCGAAGTGTTTGCGGTCGGCGTGGTCGGCGAAGATAATTACGCGGCGAAACTCCGCGAGTTGCTCGAAAATCTCGGAGTGCATGTCGAGGGGCTCGTGACGGATACCGGTCGTCCGACAATCTCGAAAGTGCGGGTGATTGCGGGCGGACGCGCGACCGTAAGTCAACAGGTCGTTCGCATCGACAACGAGAGCAAAGAGCCGCTCGCAAAGAAGATCGAGACACAATTGATCGCAAAACTCGATGAAATTCTGCCGCAAGTCGAGGGCATTGTCTTAAGCGATTACGGTTCGGGCACGATCACCGAAAACGTCAAAAAGTGGCTGATCAATTATGCCAACAAAAACAAAATCCCGTCGATTGTCGACTCGCGATATGATATCGGAAGGTTCGGCGGAGTAGGTTATGTCAAGCAGAGCGATACGGAGTTGGAAGTCTTCGTCGGGCATGAGATCAACACCATGGGTGACTTGATCGAAGGCGGCGCGGAATTGTTGCGAAAAACAAATGCCTCGGCGGTTTTGATCACGCGCGGCGAAAACGGAATGAGTTTGTTCGAGCGCGGCGGCGCGGTGCATCACATTCCGGTTTCGGATAAAAGCGAAGTGTTTGATGTATCGGGCGCGGGCGATACATGCGTGTCGGCGTTCATTCTCGCATTGACGGGAAAACTTAATCCGATCACTGCCGCGCGGATTGCGAATTTTGCGGCAGGAATTGCCGTGCGCAAACTCGGAACGAGCACCGTCGGTTTCACGGAACTCGAGCGCGTGCTCGGCAACAAGTGATCGGAGGCGCGGCGAATGTTGCTTGAAAGGAAAGGTCTTGCCGAATTCTGCGAGCGATTGCGTTCGCGCGGCAAGGTGATCATCTTTACGAACGGTTGTTTCGACATTCTGCATGCCGGGCATGTCCGATATCTCAACACGGCAAAATCGCTCGGCGATGTTTTGATCGTCGGACTCAATTCCGATGCGAGCGTTCGGCTGTTGAAAGGCGCGGATCGTCCGATCAACGACGAAGAAGATCGATCGGAAGTTCTGCTCGGACTCCGCGCGGTCGATCACGTCGTGATCTTCGGCGAGCGGACGGCGGAAGCGGTGATTGCGGAAGTGAAGCCGGATATCTATGTCAAGGGCGGCGATTACACTCTTTCGACATTGCCGGAAGCAAAGATTGTGCAAGAATACGGCGGGCATGTGGAATTCGTCAAACTTGTCGAGGGACGCTCGACGACGAACGTCATCAATCGATTGAGAGGAGCGAAGTGATCTTTGGAGCGTGAGCTCAAAAATATTTTGATTGTCAAATTGAGCGCAATCGGCGATGTCATTCACGCGTTGCCGGTCTCTTACGCAATCAAAGAGACCTTCCCCGACGCGAAATTGACGTGGGTGGTCGAGCCGCCGTCATTTGATCTCTTGTCGATGAATCCGTACGTCGACAAGATCATTTTGTTTCAGAAGAAGGAATTTAAATCGTTTCGCGGCTTTGCGCGGAGATTTTTTCCGTTTCGCCGCGAAATTCAATCCGAACAGTACGACGCGGTTCTCGATCTGCAGGGGCTGTTTAAATCGGCGGCGATCGCATTTTTCGCGCGCTCGAACATCAAACTCGGAATGTGCAACATGCGCGAGATGTCGGATAAAGTCAGCAAGCCGGTCGTCGGCAAAAACGCGCGCGGGCATATCGTCGAGCGATATCTCGACACGGCGCGGGCGATCGGTTGTCGCGTCGACAAGGTCGTTTTTCCGCTCGAAGTGCCAAAAGACGAAGCAAAGAAGGCAGAGGCGATCGTCGTGCACGAGGGCGCGCGTTTTGAAAACCCGTTTATTCTGCTCGCGATCGGCGCGAATTGGCCGAATAAACGCTGGCCGGTTGAGCATTTCGCCGAACTCGCCGATTGGTTTTACGAACTGAACGTGATCCCGATCATGATCGGAAGCGGCATCGTCGATGATCAGCGCGCGCAACAGATCACGAAACTCGCCAACATTCCTCCGATCAATTTAATCGGCAAGACGAATTGGAAGCAGTTGACGCATATCATCAAAAACGCGCGCTTGGTAGTCGGCGGAGATACCGGACCGGTACATCTGGCGGCGGGGCTCGGCGTTCGGACGGTGATGTTGATGGGACCGACGGACGCCAATCGAAACGGTCCTTACGATCAGCTCGACAACGCGCTTGAAGTCGATCGGACGTGCAAATTCTGTTGGAAACGTTCATGTCCGAAAGGCGACGATTGTCTTGAACGACTGACCGTCAAGCAGGTCGAGCGCAGAATTCTGTCGATGAAATAAAAAAAGGAGCGTCGGACGATATTTCAGACAAACGCATCGAAGGACTCGACTTAATCCGCGCGGTTTCCATTTTTTGCGTTCCTTTCGAGCATATAATGGAAACGATCTATGCCTTTCACAACGTCGAGTTTTTTAACGGTCTGCCGCTTTTCAAACAGCACCTGCTCACTTTTCTGTTCGAGCTGAATCGGCTGAGCATCCCGATGTTTTTCTTTTTGAGCGGATACTTGCCTCTCGCGCGCGACTTCGATCAACAGTCGGCAATGAAATTCTATCGCCGAAACTTTTTGTCGATGTTCGTTACGTGGGAAGTCTGGATCATCGTCTACAACGTGCTCCTCGCGGTGCTCGACTTCAATTCATTCCGAGAAGTGATCCCGCCGGAAGCGGAGTTCGTCGCCAACGCGCAACCGCTCCGCCTCGAAACGCTTGTAAGCAACATGATTTTTGTCAAGGGCGTCGATTTCGTTCATTCATGGTATGTCGGCGTGATCCTCGGCATTTATCTCTTCATTCCGGTCGTTTCGAGGACGCTGAAGCTCGTTTCCGATCGCGAATTGTTTCTGTTGACGGCGGTTGCTTACGTGTATTACTTCATCGTGCCGACGGCGAATTTTTTTACCGAGCGGGAATTGTTTCCTTGGATCGACGTGAATTTCTCCGGCGGCATGTTCGGCACTTACGTCATTCTCGGTTACATGCTCCGACGTTTCGAGCCGCAACTCGACGCGCTGACCGAGCGAAAGGCGATTCGGCTCGGGTTGCTCGCAATGACAATCGCCTTGACTTATGCCATGGCACTCGTTCAGCTCGACTTCTTTCATCGCGGGCAATTGTTTTTGATCTGGAATAATTTCTGTCTGTTGCCGCCCGCCGCAATCGGCTCGTTCCTGCTCTTGAAACGCGCAACTCACGTCAATCGATTGACGGTCGGCTTATCGCGATATTCCTTCGGCATTTACCTCGTCCACGTTCCGCTCTTATGCCTGTTCCTGCAATTCAATTTATTCGACTCGATTGCAAGTCGAGGCATTCGCACGACGGTTTGGACGCTGTTGATTTTTTTCGGATCGTATTTGTTGACGGCGGCATTGAGCAGAGTGCCCGGCGTCGGAAAAATTTTGTTCAGGGTAGTGAGGAAACATTGACGTGAATTATTTGAAGAGATTTTTTGACGGCTTGCAACGCGATGTCCGATTGTTCCTCTTCCTGCTGTTGCTGATTGAAGTGTATCGATTGATTTTCATCGCGATGATGTCGTCGTCTTACATGACGCCGGAAACTCCGACTTCGGAAATTGCTTCCGCGCTTTGGACGGGCTTGCGATTAAGTCTGAAGACAGCGGGCATTTTTACGCTGTTCTCATTCCTGTTTGCAACGATCATCGGACTCGGCTCGAAAGTTCGCCTTGCAATCGGTGTGCTCGCTTCGTTTATATTGTCGATACTGTTTCAAGCGCGCTTTCCGTATTACAAAGAATTTCAATCGACATTCGGCATGGAAGTGATCCACGGGCTGCACGATGACATCGGCGCATTGTTTTTGACATTCATCGAGAGTTACGGCTTCATCTGGCGATTTCTGCTCGCGATCATTTTGACGGTCATATGCGTTGCGATTTTGAGCCGAATCCTGCTGTTGAAAACATCGCCGCTCCCGACATTGCCGACCAAGGGCAAACAGATCGGCTTCACGGTAGGAATGTTCTTTGCAATCGGAATGATCGGGCTGTTCATTCGCTTCGGCGGTTCGTTGAATTACGCCGGAGGAATCAATTGGGAAAATGCCGGCGTGACGAGCGATTACTTCTTAAACGAGTGCATTCTTGACGACGTGCAGGCGTTGTATCGGGCGCATGCAATTGAGAAGCGAATGCAGATCGGAGATATTTCCGGCGTCGACAAACAAAACATCATGTCGTATGCGAAAGATATTGCCGGGCATTCCGAGCTCGATGAGAAAAATCTCGTGCCGTATCTCGAGCGCAAGACCGGCGGAAATTCAATCGACAAGCCGCAACACATTTTCATCATTCTCGGCGAGAATTGGATGCAGTGGCCTCTGCTCGGCAAGTATGACGATCTGCACATTGCGGACGGATTGAAGTCGCTGATCTCGGAAGAAAAATGCTACTACAGCCGAAACTTTTTGCCGAACGGCGATTTCACTTCGATGGCGATCACGGGCTTGGTAACCGGCTTGTCGGACGTCAACATTCGAGTGAATTACCAACCGCGCACTTACACCGAGGTTTATCCGACTTCGATGGCGGAGCCTTTCAAGCGTTTGGGATATCAAGTCGATTTTTGGTACGGCGGCGTGCCTTCGTGGGATAACATCAACAAGCTCGCGCTCGCGCAGGGGTTTGACAATTTCTACGGCTATCCGGATTTTCATGCGCCGAAACAAAATGCATGGGGTACGACGGATAAAAATCTCTTCAATGCGCTTGAAGATCATCTCGCAAACGAAAAGCCGACGGTGCATTTGATCATGACGACGACCAATCATCCGCCGTACAATCTGAATTTGACTGCCGAAGGCTACAACACGACGCGAGTGCGCGAGGAAATGATGAAATATCCGTATGTCGACGACGCGCAAAATTTGGCGGTGGAGCTCGGGCATTATTGGTATATGGATTTGGCGGCAACGCAATTCATCAAAAACGTCAGCGTGAAATTCCCGAGCAGTTTGTTTGTACTCACGGGCGATCATGCGGTGCGAACGGATCCGTCGACGCGCCCGACGTTGTTCGAGCATTACAGCGTGCCGTTCGTATTATACGGCAACGGAGTTACGAAAAATATATTGCCGGAAGATGCGGTCGGCGGTCACACTTCGATCGTGCCGACGCTGATTGAATTGATCGCGCCGAAGGATTTTACGTATCATTCGATTGCGCCGCCGCTGAATAAAAGCAACGGCGCGGGATTCAGTCGCGAAGTTTATATCAGCGACTCGACAATCGGAAAAATAGACGCCGATACGGTTGAATTGTTGCCGCATCTGGCGTCTAAGGAATTGACTCAAGTAAATTTGTCGACGGAAAAGACGAATGCGAAATACGTCGTGTCGATGATGCGCACGTTGTCATGGTGGTTGCTCAACAACGGCACTTCGCTCATTGAAACAAACGGTTCCGAAAATTAAACGCGATTGATCTCAAATGCGATCGATCAAGGCATGTCGATCGGCGAAAACATTCATTGTCTCGCCGATCTTTTTTCTTGCGTCGAGATCGATTGCCGAAGTCAACACGGTTTCATCGGAATCGCCTTCGATCAACACTTCGCCCCACGGATTGATCAGCATCGAATGCCCCGCGCCGTTGACTGCCGCAATGAAAAATTGATTTTCAATTGCGCGCGCCCGAGTCAATATCCGCCAGTGCTCGAGCCGCCGCAACGGCCACGCCGCCGGAATGAAAAGCAACTCCGCGCCGTCGAGTGCCAATCGCCGAGCCGTTTCCGGAAATCGCAAATCGTAGCAGACGATCACCGAGCATTTCACGCCGTCAATGTCGAAATGCACGAGCGAGTTTCCTGCAGTGAAGACTTCGTTCTCTTTCGACATCGAAAACAGATGAATTTTGTCGTACAGGGCAATGCATTCGCCGTTCCGATCGAAGACGTAATTTCGATTGAAAAATCGATCTCCGTCGCGGACGAGCACCGTGCCGCCGACTATGTTGACATGATTATTCCGCGCGGCAGTCGAAAAAAATTCGCGCGTTCGTTGCCCCTCCGAATCGGCAAATGCCTCGAGCGGCTTCGGATAAAAGCCCGTCGACCACAATTCCGGCAGAACGATCACGTCCGGCTTTTCAATCAAAGATCGATCAATCAGCCGCGCGGCGCGTTTGAAATTCTCCTCAACCGCTCCGAGTTCCGATCTGAATTGCAATAACGAAACTCTCATGTCATTGCGCCCCGTTGACGGCGAGATTGTTGAGCTTCGCGCGGAGAATTCTCCGCACCGATTCATCAATCCGCTCTTCTGAAATTTCGCCGTGCTCCACCGCATCCAACAATCCGAGATAAACGTCCTGTTCATGCGAGTATTCATGACAGACCAGCGCGATATCGGCTCCCGCCTTGATTGCCTTCACGCCCATCTTTCTGAACGTGTTGTTGTTCGCCGCCGCACCCATTTCGAGATCGTCCGTGATGATAATGCCGTCAAAACCGAGCCGTTCTCGCAACAAGCCCGTCAACACATCGTAAGACATGCTTGCGGAATTGTCGGGATCAATCGCCGGAAACACGATGTGCGTCGCCATGATCATGAATCGATCATGCGGATGCGTGTCGATGATTTTTTGAAACGGCATGAGATCAACCTTCCGCAACTCCTCAAACGGCACGTCAATCGCCGAAATTTCGTCGTGCGAGTCGATGATGCCGCGCCCGATGCCGGGGAAATGTTTCAGGCAATAAATCACGCCGCCGTCTTCGTAACCTTGCGCCGCATTGTTGACAAACTCCGCAGCGATCTTCGGATCACCGCTGAAGTCGCGCGGATCTTTTCCGACATCGGCAACCGGCGCGAAGTTCACGTTAAATCCGATCGATTGCAAAGATTTTGCCGTCTCCAATGCCCAATGTCGAGCGGATTGCGGCTCTTCACTCAGCCCGATCTCCTGCTCCGAAGGCGCGCTTCCGATCAAATGTCCGAGCCGCGAGACCGAACCGCCCTCTTCATCGATTGCAAAGAACATCGGCACCTTTTCGTCCGCGCGGCGTTGAATGTGGTTGATGAATCTCTTCGTCTGCTCTATCGACTCGAGATTGCGTTGGAAGAAAATCACGCCGCCGAAATGGAATTGCCGAAGCATGTAAATGGAATCTTCGTCGAGCGCGGTTCCCTGCACTCCGATCATCACCATCTGCCCGATTTTTTCTGTCAGAGTCATGGTTTTGATGATCTCGCCGATCGGATCATGAGTCGGCGGCGCGACCGCTTCGCTTTCATCTCCGCAACCGAACGAAAACAACATCGTCAACATCATTAAAATCGTCAATCCGATTATCGGAATTTTTTTCATGACCTTCACCTCTGATTGAATCTTTGAAACGAATGATATCATGCGGCGGCAAATTGTCAAAAAATATTTCAACAAACGATTGCATTTTGAGTTTAAGCTGTGATAGAATAACAGCGTAAGTTTTTCAAGGGAGTCGAAAGGCTTCCGGGGGTTGTTTTGTTTAAATATATTTTGGGAGGTAATGTATATGCCATTGATTACGACCAAAGCGATGTTTAAGAAGGCTCACGAAGGCGGTTTCGCAATCGGCGCATTCAACGTCAACAACATGGAAATCGTCCAGGGGATTACGAGCGCGGCTGCCGAGCTCAACTCGCCCGTCATTCTCCAGTGCTCTGCCGGTGCTCGCAAATACGCCAACCATCAGTATCTCGTCCACCTCGTCAAGGCGGCACTCGAAGTCAACGACATTCCTATCGCTCTGCATCTCGATCACGGTCCGGACTTCGCGACCTGTAAGTCCTGCATCGACGGCGGCTTTACCTCTGTCATGTTTGACGGCTCGCATTATCCGTTCGCCGAGAACATCGAGAAAACGAAAGAAGTCGTCGAGTATGCGCATGCTCATGGCGTAATGGTTGAGGCAGAACTCGGTCAGCTCGCGGGCGTCGAAGACGATGTCAGCGTCGATGCCGACAAAGCACATTACACGAAACCGGAAGAGGTTGTCGAGTTCGTCAGCAAGACCGGCTGCGATTCCCTCGCGATCGCCATCGGCACCAGCCACGGCGCATTCAAATTCACGCCCGAACAGTGCACCCGCAATCCCGAGACCGGCGTTCTTGAGCCCCC
>CALGGX010000303.1 GCA_937916025.1 uncultured Selenomonadales bacterium | reverse complement strand
AGTTCATTCGCCCTGTCGATGAGAGTAAGTCGATCAAAGACGTGTTGCATGAAGTGCTCGACGGCAATCCCAACGCGGTCGGGTTGACGCTTGATCGCTATGAATTCGGCTCGAGCGGACGCGAAACTGCCGATTACTCCACTCCCGTCATCGAGCGTTTCAGACGTCGAAGTACAAAGATGCTTCCCGAGGCGAAGAACATCGGCAACCCCCGCGTCATTGAATTTATCGAGAACATGCACTATTTGAATTCCTTCGACGGCAAGTTTGCGGTAAATCCGCGCGGAGAAGTCAATGCCTTCCTTCGGTATATGGACACGACGTATCATCGTCTGCCGCCGGTCGACGACAAGATTTTCATGAATCACTACACCACGAAGTCTCGCGAAGAGTACGAACAAAAGTGTAAACGCGGTGAGGGATATTTCCTTCAAACAGAGGCGAATCGCAATATGATGCGGTTCGAACGCGAGAATAAGGTTAATAACGATGTGTTTGACGGCGGCATCGTCCGATATCGTGACGCTCGCGCCAAACATAGGGGGGGGGAAAGAAAACTCGCAATTGATGTACAATCGCCTGTTTCAATCGATGGTACCGAAATTAATGCCGGGCATGTCTCCGGGCACTCCACCGAACATTTTTTTCGGCAGGCTGCATGAATTTCTTACCTGTCGCGCGGCGAGTCGAATGCTCGAAGACAGGATCATCGACACGGACTCCGCGAAAT
This sequence comes from uncultured Selenomonadales bacterium, assembly GCA_937916025.1. Next base: position 1,790 of record CALGGX010000303.1, on the reverse strand, counting down.
TCTTCGAGGAACTCTCACTGAAGTGCGTATTGAGAACATTGGCGTCGGGCGGATTTGAAGTGTGGCAAATTCAATTGCTGTTTCAGGAATTGCCGAATCTGCTCGTGCTGAAATATCCGGTCGTTAATGATATCAAAAATGCCTGTATTCGGCTGCTTCCGGAACTCATGCAGATGTCGCGTATAAGAAACGAATGGCGTCGGTACAGTCAATACGATTATCTCCTGCAACTGTTGAAAGGTATGAACTGAATGAAAGAGGATTCGTCGTTGTTCAAATACGAATTGGCGATCGTGCTCATTATCAAGAACGGCGCGCCGTACATGCGCGAGTGGATCGAATATCACCTGCTCGCGGGCGTCGATCACTTCTACATCTACGATAACGAGAGCACCGACAATTTACAGGAAGTGTTGAAACCGTACATCGATGCGAAAATTGTCGATTGCAAAAAAATCTCCGGCAAGAGCGCGCAGTGTGCGGCGTATAATGATGCTGTCGAGAATTATCGCTTTGACTGCCGATACATGGCATTCATCGACGACGACGAATTTATTCTGCCGCGTGGTACGAAGTCTGTGAAAGACGTGCTTGCCGAAGTATTCGAAAAACATCCGGTCGCCGCCGGGCTCACCGTCAATTGGCATGTGTTCGGTGCCGGCAGGCAGACGAAAGCGGATTACAGTCACGACGTGATGGAGCGTTTTATGTATCGCACGCCCGACAACTTCGTTATCGGCGATAATGTCATGAACAGCCACGTCAAGACTATTGCCAATCCGCGTTGCATTGATCTGATCTTCATCCCGCACTTCGCTGTTTATCTCGAAGGCAAATTCGCGATCAATTCGAACGGCGATTTCGTGCCGCACTCATTCGATAATTCGATCCCCGACGACAAAATCATCATCAATCACTATTACACCAAGTCGGAGGAAGAGTACACGGCTAAGGTTAATCGCGGCAGAGCCGACGCCACCGATATCAATCACAGGTTGGAAGATTTTCATGCGACCGATATAGCTTCGACCATCTTCGACGATTCAATTCTGAAATATCGGCATGCGCGCTCCCGAGCGTTGCAGAGTGAGAACGGCAGAGTGTTTCTCGCCATTGATCCGCTTGACAAAATCAATTCGCGATTGACAAACGCGCTGTTGCAGAATGTGATGCCCGCCTTCGTCGCGGGCACTTCGAGGGAGTTTTTCGGCGGCAAACTCGACACGTTTCTTACCTGCCGCGCGGTGAGTCACTCGCTTGCCGACAACTGGCTCGACAAGAAGTTGGCGGAATGTCTTGAAGAACTCTCGCTTCGATGCGTTTATTACGCGCTCGCCTCCGATAACCTTCAACCGTGGCAGTTCATGCTCTTGCTGAAGGAATTGCCGAAGTTGCTGAAACTCGAATACGAGTCGCTCAAAGACATCAAGATTGCCTGCCGCAATTTGCTCCCTCAGATGTTGGATTATTTTCGACTGAAAACCGATTGGCACAACTATGAAAAAATGAAGTACATAGCGGCGATTCTCGACAATTGACGCGGAAGCGGTGATTATTTGAAGAAGTTTTTATTGATGGACGGCAGCAGTCTGCTGTATCGCGCCTTCTACGCGTTGCCGCAACTGTCGGCACCGAGCGGCGAGCCTACCGGCGGCATTTTGGGTTTTACCAATATCGTCTTGAAACTCCATTCCCGGTTCCAACCGGACGTACTCGCGATCGCGATCGATGCAGGCAAGAAGACGTTTCGCAATGAGCTCTTTGCCGAGTATAAAGGCACTCGCGCCGCG